>PNJT01000049.1 GCA_013822005.1 Novosphingobium sp.
ACGGTCGCCACGTTCCACGATTCGCTGCCCAACTCGGCCCCGGCCGAAGATCCCACCAGGCTGCGCGTGCGGCCCTCTTTCTGGCGGAATTTGGCATCGGCGGCGCGGGCCTGGGCGACCAGGCCGTCGAGCTTGCCGGTCACCGCGGCACCGGGCGGTGGCAGCGGGGCAGGCGTGGCGGGCGCAGACGGGCTGTAAGTCGCGGTAATCCGCTCCATCGCCCGGCGCTCGAGCGAGGGGTATTCGCCCCGGTCGGCAGCACAGGCGGCCAGCGAAAGTGAGAGGACAAAGGCGGGAACGACGCGGTTCATGCCAGATGCCTTAGCATGCCCGGCTAAGCTTGCCAGAGTGACTTCTTCAACGTTGACAGTCCCCGCCCCTTCGACTAGGGGCTGCCCTTCTTTCGGCACCCTTGCCTTTGGGCTTGGGGCCGATGCGCTGCCCGGATTGTCGGGTGGTTTGGATAAAAACGAACGGATAGAAGCACCATGTTCGCAGTTGTGCGCACGGGCGGCAAACAATACCGGGTTGCCGCCGGAGACAAGATCGCGGTTGAAAAGCTCAGCGGCGAAGCCGGTGAGACCATCACTCTGTCCGACGTCCTGCTGGCCGGCGACGGCGGCGAAGTGAAGGACGCCAAGGGCGTTGTCGTTTCGGCCGAAATCATCGCCCAGGCGAAGAGCGAAAAGGTGATCGTTTTCAAGAAGCGTCGCCGCCACAACTATCGCCGCAAGAACGGCCACCGCCAGCAGATGACCCTGCTGCGGATCGTTGCCGTCGGCGCCGAAGCCAAGAAGGCTGCTGCTCCCAAGAAGGAAGCTGCTGCCGCGCCTAAGGCCTCTGGGGCTGAAGCAGCCGCCGAAGCACCGGCGAAGAAGGCCCCGGCCAAGAAGGCCGCCCCCAAGGCCGCAGAATAAGAATTCCGGAGTAGTTCGAGATGGCACATAAAAAAGCAGGCGGTTCATCGCGTAACGGTCGCGACTCAGCGGGCCGCCGCCTTGGCGTGAAGAAGTTCGGCGGTCAGGAAGTGATCGGCGGCAACATCATCATCCGCCAGCGCGGAACCAAGGTCTATCCGGGCGCCAATGTCGGCATCGGCAAGGACCACACCCTGTTTGCGCTGACCGAAGGCCGCGTGCGATTCCACGATGGCAAGCTTGGCCGCAAGTACGTGTCGGTCGACATGGCGCAGGCAGCCGAATAACGGACAGCCGCTAACGGGCTGTCCTGGATGGGATGGCCCTGCCGGTGTTTGAACCGGCGCGAACGAGGGAGAGGGCCAGGCCCATCTCCCTTTTTTCGTCTCTCCCTCAGCACGGCTTTCGCGAGGCACCCCGATCAGGGGGCATCCGGCCGCAAGCCGTAATGGCAATGTCACACGCTGCGGCTAGAACGCGGACGTGGGGCGAATGATAAGAGGTGAGATATGTTCATTCGCAGCGAAAGACTGTTCCTGCGGCCCGGCTGGCCCGAGGACTGGCAAGAACTGCTGGCGCGGATCGCCGACGAATCGGTGGTCAAGAACCTGGCCAAGGTGCCCTGGCCCTATACCGCCGAGGACGCGCGCTGGTTCGCCAGCCAGCCGCAGCACCCGCGTTGCCCGCACTTTTTCGTGACGCTGCCCAGCAGCAGCGAACCGGCCAAGATCATCGGCTGCGTCGGCCTGGCTGAAGACGAGGGTGCGGTGGAGCTGGGCTACTGGTTCTCGCGCGATTACTGGGGCCGGGGCTATGCCACCGAAGCCGCGCGCGCGGTGCTGCGCCTGGCCAAAGTTTTGGGCCACCGCGAGCTGGTCGCGGGCCACTTCATCGACAATCCCGCTTCGGGTGCGGTGCTGCGCAAGGCCGGCTTCGTGCCGACCGGCAAGCTGCGCCAAAGGTTCAGCCTGTCGCGTGGGTACGAGACGCAGTCGGTGGAACACCGGATCGTGCTGGGCGAACCGAGTGACTGTGATGGCGGCGATGATGTGTCTGCCCCGATGCGCGCTGCGTAATCCTCCCCGAAACGGGGAGGGGAACCACGAAGTGGTGGAGGGGTACGCGCGAGTGATCCCAAGCTGGCCGGAAAGGGCGGGATCACTCGCCCGTACCCCTCCACCATCCCTGCGGGATGGTCCCCCTCCCCCAAGGGGGAGGATTTACGCCATCACCGCGTCCGCGAACTCGCTCTCGGCCCTGCCGATCAGCGCGCGGTCGTCGTGGTTCCAGGGGTGGAAGCCGGGCAGGAAATAGGCGATCCAGGCCGGGAAGATCCGGCGCAGCACCCCGGGGGTGCCGAACAGGTACCAGGCCAGCTTGAGCTTCACGACCGGGCCCTCGATGCCATCCTGGCGCAGCAGTTCGAGCGTGTCGATCCAGCGGTTCTTGATGAAGTTCTTGGTCACGATCAGCATCATGATTGACTTGAGCTTCCAGCGCTTGGACCGCGACCAGTCACGCGTCGCGTGAAGCCAGGTGTCAAAGGCCACGCCTTTGTGCTCGATCTCTTCGATCGCGTGCCAGCGCCACAGGTCGCCGGTCTCGCCTTCGGTTCCGGCAAAATGCTTTGGGTTGGCAAGGAATTCGTGGGCCATCATGGCGGTGTAGTGTTCCAGCGCCATGGTCACTGCCAGATTGAAGATCGCGGGGCGGTCCTTGGTGAGGGCCAGGTTTTCCTCGATCCGCTGCTCGATCGCGGAAACATCGTAACCGGCATCGACCACCGACTTGTTGAGCACGATATGCTCACGCGTGTGGTTGATTTCCTGGCGAACGAATGCGCGAATCTCGGCCTCCAGCCTGGGCGGGGTGCCTTCGCGGTGCGCTTTGACAGCTTCGATGAAGAAAGCCTCGCCGCGCGGGAAGGTCAGCGACAGCGCATTGTGCCAGGCCGTGGCGATCGGATCGTTGTTCAGCCACCAGCGGCCATGCTTTACGGTCCGGCCAAAGCGGCGGTCGCGCACAACGATTTCAAGATCGGAGGGGGTCGGAACCCGCTTGCCGAGGGGCGCGGCGGGTTCTACGTCGAGGGGGAATTTGGTGGGGGCGTTCATGGCCTCCGATATAGGACAACTTACACTGATGTCAATAAGGAAGCGCCTGACCCAGGAAGAGAGCCGCACCGTCGCGCTCGAAGCCGCGCGGGCATTGCTGATCGAGCTGGGCCCGCAGGCGGTGACGCTGAAGGCCGTGGCTTCGCGGATCGGTCGGACCCACGCCAACCTGCTGCACCATTTCGGCTCGGCCGCGGGCCTGCAGAAGGAACTCGCGCGGCACCTTGCGGTAACGATCTGCGCAACCATCGAGGATGCCGTGCTGGCCACCCGCGCGGGCGAGGGGAGCCCGCGCGATGTGGTCGATCTGACATTCGATGCCTTCGACAAGGAAGGCGGCGGCGCGCTCGCCACCTGGATGCTGATGAACGGCAACGAGGACGCGCTCGACCCGCTGCTCGAGGCGATCCACGAACTGGTCGATGACCTGGGCGATCACGACAGCGGCCGGATGCACGATGTCACCCACGCGCTGTGCCTGATGGCGCTGGGCGATGCCTTGATGGGCGGGCCCTTGGCGCAGAGCCTTGGCCTGCCACGCACTTCGGCGCGCGATACGGCTGAGAAGTTATTGATCGACGGGGCGATTGCGGCGGGGATCGTGATCCCGGGGCAAACTACATCCTGAACTCCCTTTCGCGTCGCCCCGGACTTGATCCGGGGCCCCGCTGGCTCTTTTGGCGCAGCGCCTGCCCAAGAAAGCGGGACCCCGGGTCAAGCCCGGGGTGACGGTTTGGGCTAGAACGAAATTACTCCGCAACCATCCAGCTAGGCCGCCATTCGGGTTTGATGTCCTCGACCCGCAAGTGATCCACCGCCAGCCCCAGCTCGGGGTAAGCCGCGCGCTGGCGCTTGGGATCGCTGTCCGCCAGCGGCACTACAACCAGCCGCCGGTTGACCTTGGCCCGCCAGTTCATCCGCGCGGTGTTTTCCTGGCCGACGTAGCAGCCCTTGGTGAAGGAGACCCCGTTCAGTTCGGCGGCGTTGCATTCCAGCCAGAGCAGGTCGGCGAGTTCGGTGGAGCCTTCGCAGACGCCCAGGGCGAGACGCCGCGCAAGATAGATGTCATCAATAGCAAAATCACCTTCGGCCGAGGCCGCGATCCAGCGCACGCCCATATATTCGGTCCGGGGGTCGGCGATGCCGCCGGGTGCCTTGTCGGCCCAGAAGACGCGCAGACTGGGCTGTTTCGCGATCTCGATCTTTCGCCGCAATCGGTAGAGTGACAGGCGCTTGATCAAGGCTTCGGCCTGACTGGCCTCGCAATCGAGCAGCAGGTCAGTGCCATCATCCCACACGAGGAAATCGAACAGCACCTTGCCTTGCGGGCTGAGCAGCGCGGCCCAGCATGGCAGCTGTCCGGTAACGTCGTTGGTCACCAGCCCTTGCAGGAATGCGCGCACGTCTTCCCCCTCATCAAGCGGGGACAGGCGGATCACGGCGCGGCTGGCGAGATAGTGGTTGCTCATAGCTGACAGATAGGGTGTCTTGCGCAAAAAACATCCCAAATCCGTCTACCCTGAGCTTGTCGAAGGGCTGGCTTTCTTTGAGCGCGTTGCGCAACGCTCCGAAGAACAGGACAGTGCTTCGACAAGCTCAGCACAGGCGGTTATGGGGGGGTATGGCAAGCGATTCTATCACCTCACTCACCATCCGCCGCCCCGATGACTGGCATGTCCATTTGCGCGATGGCGCGGTGATGGCCGGAGTGCTGGCGCATACCGCGCGGCAATTTGCGCGGGCGATCGTGATGCCCAATCTGTCGCCGCCCGTTTCGACCGCCGCTGCGGCACAGGCCTATCGCGACCGGATTGTCGCGGCGCTGCCTGCGGGCATGGACTTTACCCCGCTGATGACTTGCTACCTGACCGACCGGATTGACCCGGACGAGCTGGCGCGCGGCAAGGCCGAGGGTGTGTTCACCGCGGCCAAGCTTTACCCGGCGCATGCCACCACCGGATCGGCGCATGGGGTGACCGATGTGAAGAACATCTACCCCGCGCTGGAACGGATGCAGGACGTGGGCCTGCCGCTGCTGGTCCACGGCGAAGTGACCGATCACGAGGTCGATATCTTTGACCGTGAGGCGGTGTTTATCGAGCGCACGATGATGCAGCTGGTGCGCGATTTTCCGGCGCTGAAAGTGGTGTTTGAGCACATCACCACCAAGGATGCCGCCGAGTTCGTCTCGGCCCAGGGTGCCAATGTTGCGGCGACGATCACCCCGCAGCACTTGCACATCAACCGCAATGCGATGTTCGTCGGCGGGATCCGGCCGCACATGTACTGCCTGCCGGTGGCCAAGCGCGAGGTCCACCGCCTCGCGCTGCGTGAAGCGGCCGTTTCGGGCAGCCCCAAGTTCTTCCTCGGCACCGACAGCGCGCCGCATGCGGTCGGCGCGAAAGAAGCGGCCTGCGGCTGCGCGGGGATCTTCAACGCGCCCTTTGCGCTGGAAAGCTACATCCAGGTGTTCGATGAGGAAGGCGCGCTCGACAAGTTCGAGGGCTTTGCCTCGCTGCACGGCCCGGCCTTCTATGGCCTGCCGGTCAACGAAGGCACGGTCACGCTGGAGCGCGGTGGAGAAGTGGTTCCGGACTTGATCGACGCCAATGGCATGCCGATCGTGCCATTCCACGCAGGCGAGACCTTAGGCTGGCAGTTCAAAAACTAGGGACAGTCCCTACTTTTTAGGTTGGCGCTACTTGGGCTGACATTGCTCGCCGCCGCGCCAGAATATCCCAGACGAAGACCGCGATTGCCGCCCAGATAAAGCCGAAGCAGGCCAGCTGGAGCGGACGGAGCGGTTCGGCGAAGACGGTTACGCCCAGCACGAAGACAACCGTGGGGGAAAGGAACTGGGTCATTCCCAGGCTGGAATAGTCCATCCGCCGCGCCGCCGCCGCGAACAGCAGCAGCGGGATTCCGGTCATCAGCCCGGAGAAAGCGATCAGCGCTGCATTGGCGGGGCCATGCGCCATAGCCGATCCCGCAGGGGTTCCGGAGTACCAAAAGACCGTCAGCGCGGCGGGGATCAGCAGCAGCAAGGTCTCGATTGTCAGCCCGGGCACCGATTCGACCGGGGCCAGCTTGCGCACCAGGCCGTAGGCGGAGAAGCTGACCGCCAGCGACAGGCTGATCCACAGCATCTCGCGCGCGTCCCAGGCCAGCAGCGAAACGCCCAGCGCGGCGAGGCCCACTGCCAGCCACTGCCATGTGCTCAGCCGCTCACCCAAAAACAGCGTGCCGAAGAACACGTTGACCAAGGGGTTGATGTAATAGCCCAGGCTCGAGGCCAGCACATGCCCGGCCTGGATCGCGGCGATGTAGATCGTCCAGTTGATCCCGACCAGCAAGGCGCTGGCGGCCAGCACTGCAACCAGCCGCGGCTTGGCCAGCACGCGCAGCACTTCGGCAAATTCGCGCCGCAGGGCCACGAACAGCAGGCAGACCGGCAGGGTGAAGATGATCCGCCAGCCGATGAATTCAAAGGGCGGCACCCAGCTCACGAACCGCAGGTAGAGCGGCATCACCCCCCAGGTCAGGTATGCGCCCAAGGCCATGATCAGGCCGGTCTGGGCGTGCGAAATGGGCGGGCGGTTCATCGCCGCGGCGCTAGCCGGGCGCGGGGGGCGGGGCAAGGACCGCGTTGTTGCCCGCGGTTAAGCATAGGGTCCCTAGGGCCGCGCAACACGAATCGGCAGGGGTCCACATGCCAGCAAATTCGCGGGAAACGCAGCGCCGGGTCGCTCAAGTGCGCTGCGGGGGGTGCCCTTTCGAGCGAAGGGGCACCCCTTACCCGGCAAGCCCGTTTGGGCTAGGCATTGTCGGTTGGCTGCGGCATGATTGCCGCTGATGCGTATCTTTCTGCTTGCCCCGCTTGTTCTCCTCGCCGCCTGCTCGGGCGCGGAAGAGGCCAACAACCAGCCGCGCGATCCCGTGGCCGCCGCCGCGCTCGACGATCCGCTGATGACCGATCCCGACCTGACCGGACCGAACCAGGGCAATGCCGCGCTCCACGGCGGGCTGCCCGATGGCGCCGTGCCGCCGTTCAAGCGCAGCGCGGAAGAGATCGCGGCGGCCAAGCTGGAAGCAGAGCGATTGCTGGGAAGACCGATCCCGACCGCGCCGGATGCGGCCAGCAGCGCCAAATCCTCACGCCTGAGCGGCGCAGCGACCATGCAAGCGATCGCCGAGGCATCGGGGCTGGGCGGGGACTGTGCCGGAAAGCTCGAATACTCGGCGATCTGGGCTGCACGGCTGCCCGCGCCGCTGCCGGTCTATCCGCGCGGACACACGCTGGTTGCGGGCGGTAGCGACCAGGCGGGGTGCAAGCTGCGCGCGGTGCGCTATGTCACCCCGGTCGATCCGGGCGATGTCATCGCGTTCTACCACGCCAGCGCCAGCGCCGCGAAACTGCCCGCTGCGCGAAGCGGCGAAGGTGACGACAAAGTGCTGTCCGGCAAGGGCTATGCGCTGTTCGTCCGCAAGCGCGGCGATGGATTGACCGAAGTCGATCTGGTGACCAGCGGGCTCTAGCTTTCCCGCAAGCCCACGCCGATCATCGCGCGCGGCTGTTCCATTTCGTTCGAGGCGACCGGATAGGCGCAATAGTCTGCGGCGTAGTAGGCGCTGGGGCGATGGTTGCCCGACAGGCCGACCCCGCCAAACGGCGCGGCCGAGCTGGCCCCGTTGGTCGGGCGGTTCCAGTTGATCACGCCGGCCCGGACATTGGCCCAGAAGCGGTTGTAATCCTGCGGAGTTCCGCCGATCAGCGAGGCGGACAGGCCAAAGCGGCTGTTGTTGGCCTCGGCGATCGCCTCGTCGAAATCGCTGACCTGGACCACTTGCAGCAGCGGGCCGAACAGTTCGACATCGGGCCGGTCCTTGACCGTGGTGACATCGATGATCGCGGGTGAAAGGAACGGCAAGTCGTCGCGCGGGCGGACCATGTGCTTGATTGCCTTGCCGCCGTGGCTGAGCAGGTAGAGAAAGCTCTCGGTCAGCCCGTCGGCGGCAGTATTGTCGATCACCGGACCCATGAAGGGCGCGGGCTCATCAAACGGTGCGCCAACGATGATCCGGTCCGCCAGCCGTTTCACTTCGCCGATCAGGGCATCGTACATCGACGATTTGACGATCAGCCGCCGCGCCGCAGTGCAACGCTGCCCGGCCGAGGTAAAGGCTGACTGGATCACCAAAGCGGCGGCATCGGTGATCTTGGGCGTGTCCCAGACGACCATCGGATTGTTGCCGCCCATTTCCAGCGCGACAATCTTGTCCGGCCGCGCGGCGAGGCGGCGGTTGATCGCGATCCCGGTGTGGGCTGAGCCGGTGAACAGCACCCCGTCGATCCCTTCGTGACCGACCAGGGCCTGGCCTTCCTCGGCCCCGCCGACCAGCAGCTGCGCCACCGCCGCCGAAACGCCCGCGCGGTGCAGGCATTGCAGCAGCATCTCGCCGGTGGCCGGGGTCTTCTCAGATGGCTTGAAAACCACCACATTGCCCGCGATCAGCGCCGGAATGATGTGGCCGTTGGGCAAGTGCGCAGGGAAGTTGTAGGGCCCAAGCACCGCCATCACCCCGTGCGGCTTGTGACGCAGCGATGCGGTGCCTTGCAGGGCATTGTCGAGCTTGCGCTGCGAAGTGCGTTCGGCATAGGCGCGGATCGAGATTTCGACCTTGCCCACCACGCTTTCGACTTCGGTGCGCGCTTCCCACATCGGTTTGCCGGTTTCGCGCGCGATCATCGTCGCGAGCTTTTCGGCGTCCTTGCGCACTTCGTTGGCGAAGCGGCGGACCAGCTCCATCCGGGTGGCAAGCGGCTGGGCTGCCCAGGCCGGCCAGGCGCGGCGCGCCCGATCGACCACTTCGTCCACATTGCCATGCTTGCCGCGCCACACTTCGGCTCCGGTTGCCGGCTCATAGGAAATCAACTGCGCTTTGCTCAACGATCCCGTCCCGTCGTGTGGTGGTTGCGACCCACAGGCGTGATTTGGCCTTAGAACGTCACACCATAGATGGGAAGTCTTCCTTTTCCGGCCATGGCTTATGGTTAATTTCGGTTGCAGCGGCTTGAAAGAAAATTGCGTCCTTGCGGCTTGCGCGCTTGCCCGCATCGGGCGATAGAGTGCCCGATCATGAGCCCGCAGCCCGCCTCTTCCGCCCAGCCCAGCGATGGCACGTTTTCCGATCAGTTCTGGACCAGCCGCGACGGGCTGAAGCTGCATTACCGCGACTATGCCGGGCGCGCCGATCGCCCGGTGGTGCTGTGCCTGCCGGGCCTGACCCGCAACGCCCGCGATTTCGCGCATGTCGCGGCGCGGATTGCGGGTGACTGGCGGGTGGTCTGCCCGGACCTGCGCGGGCGCGGTGACAGCGCCTATGCCAGGGAATCGGCGACTTACAACCCGCTGCAATATGTCGAGGATCTGGGCGAGCTGTTTGCGCAAGGCCAGATCGAACGGTTCGTGGCACTTGGCACCTCGCTGGGCGGGCTGCTGACGATGATCATGGCCCTGACCATGCCCGACCGGATCGCCGGGGCGCTGCTCAACGATGTCGGGCCCGAGGTTGCGGCCGAAGGGCTGGAGCGGATCCGCGGCTATGTTGGCCAGGGGCGCACATTCCCGACCTGGATGCACGCCGCCCGCGCGCTGGAAGAAAGCCAGGGCGACCTGTTCCCGGACTACCGGATTTCCGACTGGCTCGACATGGCCAAGCGCTCGATGGTGGTGGGCGGGAACGGGCGGATCGTGTTCGACTACGACATGAAGATCGCCGAACCGTTCTCGCAGCCGGGCGGTGAGGCCGGGGTCGATCTGTGGCCCGCGCTGCTGGCGCTGAAGGGCAAGCCGGTTACCCTGCTGCGCGGCGAACTGTCGGATATCCTGGCCAAGGATGTGCACCGCAAGATGGCCAAGAGCCTGCCGGGGGCCGATGCGGTGACGATCCCGCGGGTCGGACACGCGCCGATGCTGGACGAGGCAGAGGCTGTTGCCGCGATTGACCGCTTGCTGGCGCGGGTGGGATGAGCCGCGCGGCAGGCAAGCTGCGCCTGCTTCACTTGCATTCCAGCTTTTCGCCGGGCGGCAAGGAATTGCGCGCGGCCAAGCTGATGAACCTGTTCGGCCCCGAAATCGCGCATACCGTGGTCTCGGGCGTGCCCGGCGCGCTGGGCGCTGCCGAGGCGGTCGATCCGGCAGTGGATGTTACCTATCCCGCCCACTTCCCCTCGCTGTCGGGCAAGCCGCTGCCAGGGCGCCTGCTCACACTGGCGCGGGCGATGGCCGGGTTTGACCTGGTGCTGACCTACAATTGGGGCGCGATGGACGCGGTGGTGGCGCACCGGCTGTTCGCCCGCGCGCTGGGCCTGCCGCCGCTGGTCCACCACGAGGACGGGTTCAACCTGGACGAGGCGCAGCGGCTCAGCCCATCGCGCAATCTCTATCGCCGCTTCGGCATGGCCGGAGCCGAGGCGCTGGTGGTGCCCTCGCAGCGGCTGGAGGCGATTGCGCTGGACATGTGGCGCCTGCCGCCCGCAAAAGTCCGGCGGATCGCCAATGGCATTCCGCTGGGCCGCTATGCCGCCAAGCCGCCCGCCGATGCCTTGCCGGGGCTGGCCAAGCAGCCGGGCGAGCTGTGGCTGGGGACTTTGGCGGGGCTGCGGGCGGTCAAGAACCTGCCGCGGCTGGTCCGCGCCTTTGCGGCGATGCCCAGCGAATGGCAGCTGGTGATCGTGGGCGAAGGGCCGGAACGCGGCGCGATCCTGGCCGAAGCCGCACGGCTGGGGCTGCAAGGGCGCGTGCATTTGCCCGGTTTTGCGCCCGATCCCGCCGCTGTGGTCGGCCTGTTCGACCTGTTCGCGCTGTCATCCGACAGTGAGCAGTTCCCGATTTCGGTGGTCGAGGCGATGGCGGCAGGATTGGCGGTGGTCAGCCCGGCAGTCGGCGATGTCGCGGCGATGGTCGCTGCCGAAAACGCCGCCTGGATCGTGCCGCCGCCGGGCGATGACACGCTGGGCGCGGCCTTGGCGGGGGCCGCCGCCGACCCGGCCCGCCGCGCGGCGGTGGGCGCTGCCAACCGCGCGCGGGCGCTGGCCGACTACGACGAGGCAGCGATGCTGGCGGCCTATCGAGCGACCTATGCCGGGGCCTTGGGCCGCTCATCCTTTCCCTGATCCCCGTTCACCGCAGCTTCAGCGGGGTATAGCCACAAGTTGCGCGTTGAAATGGCCGCGCCATCCGCTAAACAGCCCCGCAACCCTGCAATCAGCCAGCGAAGGCAGTAACTTTGGCCACCAATCCTCCCAAGACCCCAGTGCCATCATCCAAGACTGCCGAGCGCGATGCCGCGCAGCAGGATGGATTTCTGCGCGAAGTCGATGAAGCGCTGCGCGAAGAGCAGATGGTCGGCATGGTCAAGCGCTATGCCAAGCCGGTTGGCGGGGCGATCGCGGCCCTGTTGCTGGCCGTCGGCGGCTATTGGGCCTGGGACTATTCGGCCAAGAGCGATGCGGCCAAGCGCAGCGAAGCGGCGGTCCTGGCGTTCGACAAGCTCGAAGCCGGGCAGCTCGACGCGGCGGTCCGTGATCTTGAGCCGCTGCTCAAGGACGGTTTGCCTGCCAGCCGCGCGGCAGCCGCCATGAACCTGGCGGCGATCGCGCTGGCCCAGGGCAAGGAAGACGAAGCCGCCAAGCAGTTTGCGGCGATTGCCGCCGATGCCTCGGCACCCAAGCCGTTCCGCGATCTGGCCGCGATCCGCGAAGTGACGATCCGTTACGACGCAATGAAAAGCGAAGAGGTGATCGCCAAGATGAAGCCGCTGGCGGTTCCGGGCAGCCCCTTCTTCGGCAGCGCGGGCGAGCTGCTGGGCATGGCCTATCTCGATCAGGGCAAGCCCGAACTGGCCGGTCCTTTGTTTGCGCAGATCGGCAAGGACAAGACCGTGCCGCAGTCACTGCGCGGGCGGGCCAAGCAGATGTCCAGCTCGCTGGGCTATGATGGCGGGGTCGACATTCCCAGCGAAGCGCCGCAAGCGGCCGCCGCTCCGGCCGCCGCTCCCCGGCTGCGGCTGCGGCTCCGACCGCCGCGCCCAAACCCAAGCCATAGTTCGGCAACAGCCAAGGATCCCTTGATGCCCTCGATTTCAATTCACCGCCATTTCGCCGTTCCGCTGGTCCTTGCGTTCGCGCTCGGGCTTTCCGGCTGCAGCGTGTTCAAGGGCAAAGGCAAGTCCGCCACGCCGACCGTTGGCAACCGCGTGCCGATCCTCAGCAAGGTCGATACCAGCGCCAAGGTCGATCCGGCACTGGAAGCCATTGCCGTGGTGCTGCCGCCGCCGGCCGAAAATGCCGAATGGGCCCAGGCTGGCGGCACGGCCAGCAAGAGCTATGGCAACCTGGCCCTGCCGGCCGCGCCGCAGCAGGCCTGGACCGCGCGAGTGATGGGATCGACCCCCAAGCAGCGGCTGGCCGCATCGCCGGTGATCGGCGGCGGGCTGGTCTATGCGATGGGTACCGACGGGGTGGTCCATGCCTTCGATGCCAAGACCGGGCAGGAACGCTGGGCCCAGGGCTTTCAGATCAAGGGCGACGGGGCCAGTGCAGTCTATGGCGGCGGGGCCAGCTTTGCCGGTGAACGGCTCTATGTGACCACCGGCATGGGCGAAGTCGCCGCGTTGAACGCCGCCGATGGCAAAGTGCTGTGGAAGGTCAAACCGGCCGGCCCGCTGCGCGGTTCGCCGACGATCGCGTTCAATTCGGTCTTTGTGATGACCCAGTCGAACCAGATGGTCGTGCTCAATCCCGAAGACGGCTCGCAGGTCTGGAACGCGACCGCCTCGGTCGGGCAGACCGGGGTGTTCGGGGTGGCCGCACCGGCCGCCGGGCAGGGGACGATCATCGCCGGCTATTCGACCGGCGAATTGATCGCCTATCGTTATGAAAACGGGCGCGAACTGTGGTCCGATCAGCTGGCGCGCACCTCGCTGTCGACTTCGGTGGGCGTGCTGACCGATATCGACGCCGATCCGATCATCGATCAGGGGCGCGTCTATGCCTTGGGCCAGGGCGGGCGCATGGCGGCCTATGAACTGGTTACCGGGCAGCGGATCTGGGAACTCAACCTGGCCGGGATTTCGACCCCGGCGGTGGCGGGGGACTGGATCTTTACGCTGACCGACGATGCCCGCCTGCTGTGCATCGCGCGTTCGACCGGTAAAGTCCGCTGGCTGACCCAGCTCGACAATTTCCGCAACCAGAAGAAAAAGAAGGATCCGATCTTCTGGTCGGGACCGGTGCTGGCGGGCGACAAGCTGTGGTTCGTCAACTCGCGCGGCAAAATTTACAGCGCCGCCGCCGCCGATGGCCAGCCCAGCCTGTTCATGGATCTGGGCACTCCGGTGACCCAGGCACCGGTGGTTGCGGGCTCGACGCTTTATGTGCTCGATGAGAGCGGGCGGATCACCGCTTTTCGGTAAATCACGGGCGTTACCCGGCCTTTAACCCTTCGCAGGCTATAGGCCCGGGTAATGACTGACCAAGTGGCCCCCATTCCCCCGCGGCCGACCAGCGACGTTTCGTCGGCGGTCGGAATGGTCGGGCTTGCCTCGCTGACCGTCTGGATCCTGATCTGCCACTTCTGGCCGGAACTGGTCGTGATGTTTGATTTGCCGAGCCGGGCCGAGCGGCTGACCGGGCCCAATGCCGCACTGGTCGGGCTGGTCGCCTGCGCCGCGCCGATGGTGCTGTGGGAACTGGTGGTGGGCAAGGTCCACCGCCGCGCCTCGACCGGGATCGACTGGGACAAGCCGCGCCCGCTGGCGCAAGTGATCGACGTGTCGATTACCAAGCTGGCCGGGCTGTGGGCGACCTGGGCGATTATCGCCTTCTTCTACTTCGTCGGGCGCTGGTATTGGGAGGGGCCATACCTGTTCGCGATGCAGGTGATGCAGGCCGCGGCGGTGCCGCTGTTCCTGCTGTCGGTGCCCTATGTGCTGTGGCTTGACCGGGTGCTGGTGGAGCCGCGCGATCCAACCTGGCATTTCGGCGCATTGCTGGTCGGACGCGAGCCGTTCGATCCGGAGAAAGTCTGGATCCATTTGCGCGCCTGGGCGGTGAAAGGCTTTTTCACGGCCTTCATGCTGATGATCGTGCCCGGCGGATTCCAGAATCTGGTTGCGCCTGACTGGAGCAATTTCTTCCTCAGTCCGGTTGGCATATCGACGATCCTGATCACGCTGATGTTCGTGATCGACGAGCAGATCGGTTCGGTCGGCTATATCCTGACGATGAAGCCGCTCGACGCGCAGATCCGCTCGGCCAATCCCCACCTGGCCGGCTGGCTGGCGGCGCTGATTTGCTATCCGCCGTTCCAGATGATGAGCCCCAGCGATCGCCCGCTGTTCTATCTGACCGACACCAAGGGCGACGATACCTGGTTCCATGTGCTGGGCGGCTATCCGGCGATGCTGTGGATCTGGGCTGCGCTGCTGGTTTTCCTGACCGCAGTCTATGCCTGGGCGACGGTGGCCTTCGGGATCCGCTTTTCCAACCTGACCTATCGCGGCGTGCTGACCAATGGGCCTTACGCCTATACCCGGCACCCGGCCTACCTGGCCAAGAACATGTTCTGGTGGTGCGCCTCGATGCCGTTCATGGTCGATCCGTGGTCGTGGACCAATTCGCTGCGCAACGCTTTCTTCCTGGGCTGCGTCAGCGCGGTCTACTACTGGCGCGCCAAGACCGAGGAGCGGCACCTGCTGGCCGAAGATCCCAAGTACGGCGAATACCACGCCTGGATGGCCAAGCACGGCGTGATCACCGCGCCGCTGGTGCGGCTGGGCACCGCGCTGAAAGGGCGGCGGCAAGTTATCGGGGGGTAATCCCAACCTCCGTTCGTGTCGAGCGAAGTCGAGACACAGCGCGCGGCATCTCGACTTCGCTCGATGCGAACGGAGGTTTGTTCTATAATTCGGGGACACAATACGAATTAGCAGTAATTCGTATTGTGTCCCCGAATTAGGGCACTTCCCGACCATTCTGGGTCATCGTGATTGGGCCAGGAAGGCCGCTGGCGAGGCGCGGCGCGTGGCAGGGGCTGGTTGCCCCTG
>PNJT01000050.1 GCA_013822005.1 Novosphingobium sp.
AAAGGAGCAGGCAATGGGTTATCGGGTCGTCGTCGTAGGGGCCACCGGCAATGTCGGGCGCGAGATGCTCAATGTGCTGGCCGAGCGCGAGTTTCCGATCGACGAGCTGGCCGCGGTTGCCAGCTCGCGCTCGACCGGGGACGAGATCGAGTTCGGTGAGACCGGCAAGATGCTCAAGGTCAAGAACATCGAGCATTTCGATTTCACTGGCTGGGACATTGCCCTGTTCGCTGCCGGATCGGACGTGTCCAAAGTCTATGCCCCCAAGGCCGCCGGGCAGGGCTGCGTGGTGATCGACAATAGCTCGCTGTTCCGCATGGATCCGGACGTGCCGCTGGTCGTGCCCGAAGTGAACCCCGATGCGATCGACGGCTACAAGGCCAAGATGATCATCGCCAATCCCAACTGCTCGACCGCGCAGATGGTGGTTGCGCTGAAACCCTTGCACGATGCCGCAACGATTCTGCGCGTGGTGGTTGCCACCTACCAGTCGGTCTCGGGCGCGGGCAAGCAGGGCATGGACGAGCTGTTCGAGCAGAGCCGCAACATCTTCGTCGGCCAGGCCAACGAGCCGGTGAAGTTCACCAAGCAGATCGCCTTCAACGTGATCCCGCATATCGACAGCTTCCTCGACGATGGCTCGACCAAGGAAGAGTGGAAGATGGTGGTCGAAACCAAGAAGATCATGGGATCCAAGATCAAGGTCAGCGCCACTTGCGTGCGGGTGCCGGTTTTCGTCGGCCACTCCGAAGCGATCAACCTGGAGTTCGAAAACGAAATCAGCGCCGAACAGGCCCAGCGCCTGCTGCGCGATGCGCCGGGCGTGATGCTGGTCGATAAGCGCGAGGACGGCGGCTATATCACCCCGGTCGAATGCGTTGGCGACGGCGCAACTTACGTCAGCCGCGTGCGCGAGGACCCGACCGTGGACAACGGCCTGTCGCTGTGGTGCGTATCCGACAACCTGCGCAAGGGCGCGGCGCTGAACGCGGTGCAGATCGCCGAACTGCTGGGGCGGCGGCATCTGAAGAAGGGGTAGGGTGATGGTGATCGAAGGTGGGTGCCGGTGCGGAGGAGTGCGCTTTCAGCTTGAAGTCGAGGCGATGCCGCCGGTCTACTGCTGCCATTGCCTCAACTGTCAAACCTGGAGCGGCAGCGCCTTTACCGAGCAGGCCCTGATTCCCGAAAGTCAGATCACTGTGATCGCAGGAGAACCTGAGCTTTACGTCAATATCACCGCTAGCGGGGCGGAGAGCGTCCAGCGGCTGTGTGGCACCTGTCACACCCGGCTGTGGAGCACCAACCCGGCTCGGGCCGGTGTGGCATTGGTGCGCGCCGGCTCACTTGATGCAAGCGCCGAATTGGCCCCACGCGCGCATATCTGGACCAAGCGGATGCAGCCCTGGCTGTCGATCGACGATAACATTCCCTCTTGGCCGGAAAATGCTCCGCCAGCCGATTTCATCGCGGCTCTTTTGAAGGGCTGATTTTGGCGCTGTCCAACGCCCAGACCCGGATGATCGCAGCAATCGCCCTGGCGATCCCGCTGAGTGCGATCGGCGCGCTTTATCCCGAGAATACCTGGCTGCAAGTTGGCCCGGTCGCGCTGCTGCTCCCCGCAGCCTGGTGGGCCTTGCGGCGCTATCCGATCTCGGACGCGGCGGCGGGGTGCCTTGCGGCATTCGTGCTGCTGCACTTGTTCGCGGCGCGCTGGTCCTACAGCTATGTTCCCTATGACCAATGGCTTCCGGGGCTGGGGAGCGGACTTGGCTTCACCCGCAACATGTTCGACCGGCTGGTCCATTTCCTGTTCGGAGTGCTGGCGGTCCTGCCCTTTGCCGAGATCGCTGTGCGTTATGGCGGGCTTGGCCTCCGCGCCGCACTGATCGGGGCGGCGCTGTTCGTGCTTGCTGTCGGCGGGCTCTACGAAGTGTTCGAATGGACGCTCACTCTGACGCTCGCGCCAGCCGATGCCGGGGCTTACAACGGCGAGCAGGGCGATATGTTCGACAGTCAGAAGGACATGGCCCTGGCGGCGCTGGGCATGCTGCTGGCGCTGCCGTTCGTGCATCGTCGCCTCTAACGCTTCCCGAACACCTCGCTCGGCGTTAAGCTGCTCCCATGACCCAGACCATGACCGGTGGCTGCCAGTGCGGCCGTATTCGCTATGAAGTGCGCGACGTGGGCGGTGAGGCCTATTGGTGCCATTGTCGGATGTGCCAGAAGGCCACTGGCGGGATCGCTGCGGCGTTTGTGCAAGTGGAGCCGGCCAAGGTCAGCTGGCTGACCGAGCCGGACTGGTACCAAAGCTCCCCCGTTGCGCGCCGCCCGTTCTGTTCGCAGTGCGGCACTCCGCTGGGCTTTGCCTGGGCCGATGGCACTGGCGATATGGACCTGACCGTGGGCAGCTTCGACGATCCCGCGCGCTTTCGCCCGGTGGTCCATGCCGGGTGCGAATCGATCCACGAGGCCTGGCTCGATACCCGCGGGCTACCGCGCCACTATACCGCCAGCACCAAGAGCGTGGCCGACCGCTGGCAGGCCGCCGGGCTGGAGGTGCCCGAGTGAGCGGCGAGTTCTTTCCCGGTTTCGATGGCGCACGCCTTGCTCTACACCGCATGGGCAGCGGGCGGCCGCTGGTAATGCTCCACGGGCTGTTCTCCAATGCCGAGATGAACTGGGTCAAATGGGGCCACGCCCGGTTGCTGGCCGATGCCGGGTTCGAATGCCTGATGCCCGATCTGCGGGCGCATGGGCTTAGCGAGGCACCGCACGATCCGGCAGCCTATCCCGACGATGTGCTGGCGAAGGATCTGGCCGCCTTGGTCGCGCACCTGGGGCTGACCGACTACGATCTTTGCGGCTTTTCACTCGGCGCACGGACATCGGTGCGCGGGGTGATTGCCGGGCTGCGTCCGCGCAAGCTGGTGCTGGGCGGGATGGGGCTGGAAGGCCTCGCTGGTTGGACCGAACGCGGGGCCTTCTTCATCGATGCGATCGACCGGTTCGATGCGGTCAAGCACGGCGATCCGGCCTTTCCCGCGGTGTCGTTCATGAAGACCATGCAGGTTGACCGCGTCGCCGCGCGGCTGCTGCTGCAGACTTTCGCCGATACCCCGCCCGAGGCCCTGGCCGCGATCACCATGCCCACGCTGATCGTCAACGGCGATCAGGACCGCGACAACGGCGATCCTGCGGCGCTGACCGCGCGGCTGCCCAATGCGGTGCAGGCGATTGTGCCCGGCACCCATATGAGCTGCGTCACCAAGCCCGACCTGGGGCAGGCGATCAGGGATTTCCTGTTGGGCTAGGTCCTCCCCATTTTCGCGTAGCGCAAATGGGGAGGACCATCTCTTACCTGAACGGCGGCTCGTTGAAGGCCCTGAGCTTGCGTGAATGCAACCGCGCCCCCTGCGCCCGCAGCAGATCGACCGTGGTGGTGCCGATCAGCAAGTGCGAGGCGATGGTCTCTTCGTAGAAGCGATTGGCCTGCCCCGGCAGCTTGAGCTCGCCGTGGAGCGGCTTGTCCGAGACGCACAGCAGCGTGCCATAGGGCACCCGGAAGCGGTAGCCTTGCGCGGCGATGGTCGCGCTTTCCATGTCGATCCCGATCGCCCGCGCGAGCGACAGGCGCTGCGCCGACTGGGTGAAGCGCAGCTCCCAGTTGCGGTCGTCGGTGGTCGCGACCGTACCGGTGCGCATCCGCTTCTTCAGGTTCGATCCCATATCGCCGCTGACCATTTCGGCGGCCTGGGCCAGCGCGATCTGCACTTCGGCGATGGCCGGGATCGGGATTTCGGGCGGCAAAACGCTGTCGAGCACGTTGTCGTCGCGCAAGTAAGCGTGGGCCAGTACGAAATCGCCGATCCGCTGGGTATCGCGCAGGCCGCCGCAGTGGCCGATCATCAGCCAGGCTTCGGGGCGCAGCACAGCGAGGTGATCGCAGATCGTCTTGGCGTTCGACGGGCCGACCCCGATGTTGACCAGGGTAATCCCCGACTGGTCATCGCGGCACAAGTGATAGGCCGGCATCTGGTGGCGCCGCCAGGCGGTGTCGGACATCAGCTCGCGGGCATTGTCACACCGCTCCTCGACCATCAGCCCGCCTGCGCCCGACAGGTGGGTATAGCCATCCTTGCCCAGTTGCTGCGCCGCCCAGTCAACGAATTCATCGACATAGCGGTGATAGTTGGTGAACAGCACGAAGCGTTGGAAATGCTCGATCTGGGTTCCGGTATAGTGCGCCAGGCGGGCCAGACTGAAATCGGTGCGCAGGCCATCGAACAGCGCCAGCGGGATCAGCTCGTCGGGATCGTCGATATGAATCCCGTCGGCCAATTCGTCGCCGATCGCGGCCAGTTCGGTCGAGGGGAAATGCCGGGCCAGGTCCTGCGGGCTGATCGTGCCCAGCGTGGCGCTGGCGTCGATCACGTAAGGGAAGGGGATTTCCTGCTGCGAGCGGCCAACCTCGACATCGATTTCATAGTCGTCGGCGAGCAGACCCAGCTGCTCGGTCAGGTATCCAGCGAACAGTGCCGGGCGGGTGACCGTGGTGGCAAAAGTGCCCGAATGGGCCAGCCGCCCAAAAGCGCGGGCGAGGTCTGGGCGGGTCTCGACCCCTTCGTAGTGAATCCGAAGCTCAGGATAGCACCAGGCGTTCTCGCTGCGCCGTCCAGGGGGTGGAAGGGTGCCGTCGGCTGCGAAGGCGGCGATGTCGCTGCGCAGGGTTGAAACGGCAGTCTCGTAGACGCGGACCAATTCCGCGATGATTGTCTCTGTCTTTATCATCCCAGGCCTATAACCAAATCCGCGCGACATTTCAATGACAGGGCTGGCGCACCAACGAAAAGGGGGTGCAGAAGCACCCCCGATCCGTATCCAGAATGGCGGAAAGCCTTAGGCTTCGTCGCCCTCAGCAGCGTCTTCGCTGGCCGGAGCTTCAGCAGCCGGAGCCGCTTCGTCTTCGGGCAGTTCGCCGCCTCCGGCTTCGAATTCGCTGGCCGCATCGGCAGCGGCTTCGTCTTCGAACATCGCCTTGATCACATCGACGCCGGCAGCTTGCTGTTCGGCTTCGTCAGGCGAACGCGCGACGTTGACCTTGACGCTGACGACCACTTCGGGGTGCAGCGTCACCTTGACGTCGAACACGCCGATCGTCTTGATCGGGCGCTCGAGCACGACCATCGACTTGGCGATGCCCGCGCCGTCGGCGTTGAGTGCATCGACGATGTCGCGCACCGAAACCGAACCATAGAGCTGGCCGGCGTTCGACGAAGCGCGGATCAGCACCACCGACTTGCCTTCGACATTGACCGAATGCGCTTCGGCTTCGCCGCGGCGGGCGTCGTTGTCGGCAACGATCTTGGCCTTGTTGGCTTCGAACAGCTTGCGGTTGGCTTCGTTGGCGCGCAGCGCCTTCTTGCCCGGCAGCAGGAAGTTGCGGGCGAAGCCGTCCTTGACGGTCACCACGTCACCGATCGTGCCCAGCTTCTCGATCCGTTCGAGGAGGATGATTTCCATGTCGTCTCTCCCCTTACTTCACGAGGTAGGGCAGCAGGCCCAGGTGACGGGCGCGCTTGATCGCCTGACCCAGTTCGCGCTGCTTCTTGGCGGAAACGGCAGTAATGCGCGAAGGCACGATCTTGCCGCGTTCGGACATGTAACCCTGGAGCAGGCGCGTGTCCTTGTAATCGATCTTCGGCGCGTCCTTGCCCGAGAAGGGGCAAGACTTGCGGCGGCGGAAAAATGCGCGGGCCATCTCTTAGTACTCCTCGCGTTCGCGGCGCTTGGTGCGCTCACGGTCCTGCTTGCGCATCTGCACCGACGGGCCGGTTTCATGCTCGTCAACGCGCACGGTCAGCCAGCGGATCACGTCTTCGTTGATCGCGGTCTGGCGCTCCAGCTCGGCCACGACGCCGGCCGGGGCATCGATGTTGAGCAGCACATAGTGTGCCTTGCGGTTGCGCTTGATCTTGTAAGCGATGTTCTTGAGGCCCCAGGTTTCGGTCTTGGTGACCTTGCCCTGTCCGGCTTCGACAATCTCGGTAGCGGTGGCAGCCAGCGCATCGACCTGCGCCTGGCTGAGATCCTGGCGCGCCAGGAAAGTATGCTCGTAAAGCGGCATACCAAGCCTTTCATTCTTGAACCGATCGCTGGCTGATCCGCACCATTGCGGGGCCCCTCCGGCTTTCTTCGATTTCCGTGCGCGAACGCGCGGAAGTGGCGGCCCTTAACGGGATTCGCTGCAAATGCAAGCTTGAACCGCACGCAGCTCTGCCCCACAGCGTAGCCATAGACCATCAGGGAGTTCCCATTCCATGCCCACCGGCCTAGTCGCCCTGCTCGACGATATTTCGGTAATTGCCAAGGCCGCTGCCGCCTCGATCGACGATGTCGGCATGGCTGCGGCCAAGGCCGGGTCCAAGGCCGCGGGGGTGGTGATCGACGATGCGGCGGTGACGCCCAGCTATGTCACCCAGTTCACCCCCGAACGCGAGCTGCCGATCATCTGGCAGATCACCAAGGGTTCGCTGTTCAACAAGCTGGTGATCCTGCTGCCCGCGGCCTTGCTGCTCAGCCAGTTTCTGCCCTGGGCAGTCACCCCGCTGCTGATGCTGGGGGGCTTGTATCTGTGCTATGAAGGCGCGGAAAAGGTGCTGGAAAAGCTGGGCGGTGAACATCACGGCGAGACCCTGGCCGATCCGATCGAGGATATGGCCGAGTTCGAAAAAGAGCGGATTGCGGGCGCGGTGCGCACGGATTTCATCCTTTCGGCCGAGATCATGGCGATTGCGCTTTCGACAGTCGCCGACAAGCCGCTGCTCAGCCAGGCGATGGCACTGGCGCTGGTTGCGGTGGTGATCACAATTGCCGTCTATGGCACCGTGGCCCTGATCGTGAAGATGGACGATATCGGGCTGCACCTGGTCGAGAACGGCCGCACCGCTGCAGGCAAGGCGCTGGGGCGTGGTCTGCTGATCGCGATGCCGCGCTTGCTTTCGGTGCTGTCGGTGGTCGGCACGGCGGCAATGCTGTGGGTTGGGGGCCAGATCGTGATCCACGGGATGCACGAACTGGGCCTGCACGGTCCCTACGATCTGGTCCACGCGGGGGAAGAAGCGGTCAAAGGTGCAGTCGGCACATTGGGCGGTGTGCTTGGCTGGCTGACCAATGCGGTGCTTTCTGGCATCGCCGGGCTGATCCTTGGCGCAGCGATTGCGCTGGTGCTGCACAAGGTGCTGAAGAAAGAGGTTGGGGCCGAGGCCTAGAGCCTCGCCAGCAAGTCCTTGGCGAACAAGCTAAGCGTATCGTCGCGTGCGCCCATGATGACCACGCGGTCGCCGGGGCGGGCGAGCTGGGCCATGCGTGCGGCGCAGTCCTGGCGCAGAGGGACATATTCAGCCTTGCCGCCGTATTCTTCGATCAGTGCGACGATCCGTTCGCTGCCCTCGCTGCGATCGACCGTGCCGCCGAAATAGACCGGGTCGCACAGGATCGTGAGATCGTCGGGGCCAAGCTCGCGCGCGAACGTCTCGGCCAGTTCGGCACCCATCTGGCGCAGCGGGCCGTATCCGTGCGGCTGGAAGAACGCGATGACCCGGCCAGGGTGGGCCTTGAGTGTGCGCAAGGTGGCGGCGCACTTTTCGGGGTTGTGGCCGAAATCGTCGATCACCGTGATGCCGGAGGTGCTGGTGCCGACGATGTCGAACCGGCGGGCCAGGCCTGCAAAGCTGGCCAGCGCATGCACCGCTTCCGCCACCGGCACCCCAGCGGCATTGCAAGCGGCAATCGCGGCGAGCGCATTGGCGAGGTTGTGGCGGCCGGGGACCATGAGCTGGAGCGGGATCGCGCTGCCGTCGCGGCGGTCTTCGATCACGGCGGAAAGGCTGGTCAGTCCTTCATGGATCGAGCCGGGCTGGACGCCGATCATCGCTTCGGCACTGTCGATCCCGAAGCTGACCAGGCACTGCGCGCGCGGAGCCAAGGCGGCGGCCTCGGGATCGTCGAAATTGACTGCCGACACTTCGGCCCGGGCGAGGAAATCACCAAACAGTTCACGCAGTTCGTCCATGCTCTTGTGATCGAGGCTGACGTTGAGCAGCGCCGCCACCGCCGGATTGTAGAGCGCGATCGAACCATCGCTTTCATCAACTTCCGACACGAACACGCCGCCCCCAGAAACATGTGCGCCGACCCGCGCGCTGGCGAAGGGCGCGTCTGCCGAGACGAAATTCTTCATCACCGCGCCGTTCATGATTGTCGGGTCGCGCCCGGCGCTGTGCATGATCCACCCGGCCATCCCGGTGACGGTCGATTTGCCGCTGGTCCCGCCGATCGCAATCCCGCTGGGGCTGGCATTGAACAGCCGCGCGAGCAACTCGGCGCGGCTCATGCGCGGGCAGCCCAGTTCCTTGGCGCGAACCATTTCGGACACGGTGTCCTCTACCGCAGCCGAAGCAACCAGCACCTGCGCCGCCGAAGTCACCCCGCTGCCGTCCTGCGGGAACAGCGCAAAGCCCAGGCTTTCCAGCCAGGCGAACTTTTCCGGCGTGCGGCCCTGATCGCGGCTGCGGTCCGATCCGGCGACTTCCGCTCCCGCCCCTCGCAGGATCAGCGCCAGGGGCAGCATGCCCGATCCGCCAATGCCGCAGAAGAACCAGGGATGGGAAGCGAGGTCGCTCATGATGCTCCGGTATGCGCGGTTGCTCTGGAAAACAACAGATTGGTTCGCGCAAAGGCGCAAAGAGCGCGAAGAGGTAGCGCTTGTGGCGAAGCCACCCTCCAACTCCGGGCTTGCGGGTTGCCGAGCCCTTCCAGCAGCCAGGCAGGCCTGCGGCCTGAGCCAAACTCTTTGCGCTCTTTGCGCCTTTGCGCGAACCATCTGAATGCCATCGTCTTGTCGCTTTCGCTGCGATGCCAACCGAGCTAAAGCCGAGGGATGCAGCGTATCGCCATCTGCGCCCCATCGCGTTCGATCACCGAAGAGGATGCCGCGCGCGTGACCGCGTTGGCATGCGAGTTTCCCGGGGTCGAGCTGTATTTCCACCCGCAGTGCTTCCTGGAGGAGGGCCATTTCGCTGGCCCCGACGCCGCCCGGATCGCCGCGCTGGTCGAATGCGCCAACGATCCCCTGTTCGATGCGGTATGGTTCGCGCGCGGCGGATATGGCGCGGCGCGGGTGGCCGAGGATGCGATTGCGGCAATGGCCCGCGAGGCCGATCGCAAGACCTTCCTGGGCTATTCCGACGGCGGCATGGTGCTCGGCGGGCTCTATGCGCAAAAGCTGGGGCGCCAGGTCCACGCCCCGATGCCGGTCGATATCCGCCGCGAGGGCGGGGAGGCGGCGGTGCGGCGCACGCTGGGCTGGCTGGCGGGCGAGCGCGGCGGGCTGGAGCCGACCCTCGATCACCATCCAACCGCCGCGTTCAACCTCTACACTCTCGCCATGCTGTGCGGTACGCGGCTGATGCCGGGGCTGGCGGGGCATGTGGTGTTGGTGGAGGAGATTTCGGAGTACCTCTATTCGGTTGATCGGTTGTTCTTCCACGCCACCGCGCATCTGGGCGGGATCGCGGGACTGCGTTTGGGGCGGGTCGGCAATGTGCCGGAAAACGACGCGCCGTTCGGGCACGAGGTTGAGGATATCGCCCGCCATTGGTGCGCCCGCCATTCGATCCCCTACCTCGGCAGGTGCGGGATCGGTCACGATATCGACAACACAATTGTACCCTTCGGGGTTGCAGGCGAGGCCGCAGGCCAATAACCGCGCCAGCCAAATCGGCCCTTCGAGACGCGGCTTCGCCGCTCCTCAGGATGATCGGAGAGAGAAATGAGAGCATTCGTTTTCCCCGGACAGGGCAGCCAGAAAGTCGGCATGGGCGTGGATCTGGCCGCGGCCAGTCCCGCCGCGCGCGAGGTGTTTCAGGAAGTTGATGACGCGCTGGGGCAAAAGCTTTCTGCGATCATGGCCGAAGGGCCCGATGATGCGCTGACGCTGACCGAAAATGCCCAGCCCGCGATCATGGCCAATGCCATCGCCACGCTGCGGGTGCTGGCGAAGGAAGGCGGGATCAGTCTGGCCGACAAGTGCGATTTTGTGGCTGGTCACAGCCTCGGCGAATACACCGCGCTGTGTGCGGCCGGAGCTTTCTCACTGGCCGATACCGCGCGGCTGCTCAGGCTGCGCGGGCAGGCGATGCAGGCCGCCGTGCCGGTCGGCGTGGGCGCGATGTGCGCGCTGCTTGGTGCTGACGTGGCCAAGGCCCAGGCGCTCGCCGACGCCGCTGCCGAGGGCGAGGTCTGTACCGTTGCCAACGACAATGACCCCGGCCAGGTCGTGCTCTCCGGCCACAAGGCCGCGATCGAGCGCGCGGTTGCGATGGTCAAGGACTTCGAGATCAAGCGCGGCGTGCTGCTGCCGGTCTCGGCCCCGTTCCACTGCCCGCTGATGCAGCCGGCCGCCGACGCCATGGCCGAGGCACTGGCCAAGACCCCTCCGGGCACGCTCAGGGTGGCGCTTTACGCCAACGTCACCGCTTACCCGGTCAGCGACCCCGTCGAAGTCCAGCGCCTGCTGGTGGAACAAGTAACCGGCCGCGTCCGCTGGCGCGAAAGCGTGATCGCGATGCACTCGGCGGGCGTGGACAGCTTCGTCGAACTGGGCGGCAAAGTCCTCGGCCCGATGATCGGCCGCACCGTGAGCGATGTCAGCGTGGCTAGTGTGGTTTCGATGGCTGATATCGAGGCGCTTTTGGCGGGGTTGTGATTGGGTTCACGCAGAGACGCAGAGGCGCAGAGAGGTGGGAATGAAACCAATCGATCAGGTCAGCGGCGACGTTGTCAACGAATCCATCCGAATTCATCGCGAACTTGGCCCCGGATTGCTGGAAAGTGTGTACGAAATAGTTCTTGAAGGCGCGTTGAAACGGGCGGGATACAAAGTCGATCGGCAAGTGTCGATCGATATCAATTTTGACGGCATGACCTTTGAAAAGGCCTTCAAGATTGATTTGCTAGTGGACGGGCGATTGGTTGTGGAAATCAAATCTGTCGAGCACTTTAACCGGGCCCACACAAAGCAGTTGCACACCTATCTGCGGCTGATCAGGCAGCCGGTCGGTCTGCTGCTGAACTTCTCGGCTGCGACGATGAAAGAAGGGATACACCGCGTTGTAAACGACCATCGCCCCGATGGTTGACTCTCTGCGCCTCTGCGTCTCTGCGTGAATTAAATAACTTCGGAGCTAACCCATGGAACACCGCCTTTTCGACCTTTCCGGCATGACCGCCCTCGTCACCGGCGCCGCTGGGGGCATTGGTTCGGCGATCAGCCATGCGCTCGCTCGGCAGGGCGCGCGACTGGCGCTTTCGGGGACCAATCCGAGCAAGCTGCGGAGCTTTCGCGAGGAGCTGAACCACATTTACGGGCACGACCATGTCGAGATTACCTGCGACCTCTCCAACACCGAACAGGTCGAGCACCTGATCCCGGCCACGGTCGATACGCTGGGCAAGATCGACATCCTGGTCAACAACGCCGGAATCACCCGCGACAACCTCGCCATGCGGATGAAGGACGAGGAGTGGGACGCGGTGATCAAGGTCAATCTTGAGGCTGCTTTCCGGCTGATGCGCGCCGCCTGCAAGCCGATGATGAAGGCCCGTCACGGGCGGATCATCACCGTGACCAGCGTGGTCGGCACCACCGGCAACCCGGGGCAGGTCAACTATGCCGCGGCCAAGGCCGGGCTGGTCGGCATGTCGAAGAGCCTCGGCCAGGAAGTCGCTAGCCGCGGGATCACGGTCAACTGCGTCGCCCCCGGCTTCATCCGCACCGCGATGACCGAAGTGCTACCCGACGCCCAGAAAGAAGCGCTCAACGCCCGGATCCCGATGGGCCGGATGGGCGAGGGTCAGGATATCGGCGCGGCGGTTGCCTATCTCGCCAGCAACGAGGCCGGTTACATCACCGGGCAGACACTGCACGTCAACGGCGGCATGGCGATGCTGAGCTGAGCGAACCAAGCTCAGGATTTATCCCCAGAATAGCCCCTTTTCGGCTGGTCCAACCTTGCCGCGCGGCGCTGCATCGCTAAGGAATAACGACCGCAAACCAAGGCGCGCGGGGCGATTCCCCTTTGCGCGTCCCACGGGGATACGAGTCGACCATGAAGGCCACAATCGAACGCGCGACGCTGCTCAAGTGCCTGTCGCACGTCCAGTCCGTCGTCGAACGGCGCAACACGATCCCGATCCTCTCGAACGTGCTGATCGAGGCGGCCAGCGACGGCACGGTCAAGGTCATGGCGACCGACCTCGACCTGCAGGTCGTCGAAAGCCTGGGCGCGGTTTCGGTTGAGGGCGCGGGCGCGATTACCGTTTCGGCGCACTTGCTGTTCGATATCGCCCGCAAGCTGCCCGATGGCAGCCAGGTCAGCCTCGAAACCGCCGACAACCGCATGGCGGTCAAGGCCGGGCGCAGCCGCTTTTCGCTGCCGACGCTGCCGCGCGACGACTTTCCGATGATCGTCGAAGGCGACCTGCCGACCAGCTTTGAATTGCCCGCGGCCTTGCTCGCCCAGTTGATCGACCGCACCCGCTTTGCGATCAGCACCGAGGAAACCCGCTACTACCTCAACGGCATCTTCCTGCACGTCACCGATGACGAGCTGCGCGCCGCCGCCACCGATGGCCACCGCCTGGCCCGCTTCACGATTCTGCGCCCCGACGGGGCCGAAGGCATGCCCGACGTGATCGTGCCGCGCAAATGCGTGGCCGAACTGCGCAAGCTGCTCGAGGAATCGCTCGATGCCAATGTGCTGATCGACCTGTCGGCCAGCAAGGTCCGCTTCACGCTGGGCGGCGAAAACGGCGTGGTGCTGACCAGCAAGCTGATCGACGGCACTTTCCCCGATTACAGCCGCGTGATCCCGACCGGGAACGACAAGCTGCTGCGGCTCGATCCCAAGAGCTTCTGGGAAGGCGTGGACCGCGTGGCCACCATCGCCACCGAAAAGACCCGCGCGGTCAAGATGGCGCTGGAACCGGACAAGGTCACGCTTTCGGTCACTTCGCCGGACAACGGCACTGCCGCTGAGGAGGTTCCCGCAGACTACAAGTCGGCCGGGTTCGAGATCGGCTTCAACGCCAACTACCTCAAGGACATTCTGGGGCAGATCGAAGGCGACACGGTCGAACTCCACCTCGCCGACGCCGGCGCGCCGACGCTGATCCGCCAGGATGAGAAGTCGCCCGCGCTCTATGTGCTGATGCCGATGCGGGTGTGACCCAGGCCGCGCCTGCTACCGTCAAAGGGCGCAGCTGCGGAACCTGCACGCTGTGCTGCAAGGTCCTCAAGATCCCCGAAACCGATAGCGGTAAGGGCGAGTGGTGCCGGCACTGCGTGACGGGCAAGGGCTGCTCGATCTATGACGAGCGGCCCCAGCGCTGCCGGGATTTCCTGTGCGGCTACCTGATCTGGGATGCGGTGCCCGATCACTGGCATCCGGCCAAATCCCGGATCGTGGTGGTCAGCGAGCTGGGCTTCCGGATCAACTTCACCGTCGATCCCGGCGCGCCCGGGCGTTGGCGCGAGGTGCCGTGGTATAATGAAATCAAGGCCCTGGCCGTGCTGGGCTTTCAGGAAAACCGCCAGGTGCTGGTGACAGTGGGCAACAAGGTGACCGCCTTGCTGCCCGACCGCGAGGTGGAACTGGGCGTGGTCGGCGACAACGAAGTGATCGTCACCGGTCGCCGCCCGGATGGCACCTGGGGGGCAGCCAAGGTCCACAAGGACGACCCACGCATGGCCGACGGCGGCACCATGGTGCCGCTGGGCTAGGGCGGTGATTGGAAAATCTGAATCACCTCGCCCCAGCCCCGACTATCCTGAGCTTGTCGAAGCACTGCTCGTTTCTTCAAGCGGTTGCGGGCGAGGCACGAAGAAAAGGGCAGTGCTTCGACAAGCTCAGCATAGACGGAATTTGGGTCAAGATTAGTGCAAGCCGCTTGTCTTATGACTTTGCCGTCCGTTTGGGCCAAGATGAGATGCCCGACCCGGGGTGGCCACCCCGGGTCGGGCGGAAGGGGACGGATCGCACCGCCGCCGGGACCCTTCGACAGGCTCAGGGTGAGCGGGGAGGGGGTGACATCGGGGCCCTTCGACAGGCTCAGGATGAGCGGTGCCGGGGTGGAAATTCCTACTGGCATTCCGCTCCAAACCCCGCTAAGGGCGCGCAGCCTGCGGGATTTCCCCGCCTGCAAATCCACATGGGAAGCACTGACATACCGGTGCCGATGGCGGCCAAAGTCTTCTAAACAAAGACTCCCGCCTGGTTCCAGCTTCCCAGAGGCTCAAACCGGAAGGAATTATCTTATGGCGGCTCCCGTCGTCACCATGCAGCAATTGATCGAGGCCGGCGCGCACTTCGGCCACCAGACCCACCGCTGGAACCCGCGGATGAAGCCGTACATCTTTGGCGCCCGCAACGGCATCCACATCCTTGACCTGTCGCAGACCGTGCCGCTGTTCGCGCGCGCGCTCGAATTCGTTGACGCCACCGTGCGTGCGGGCGGCAAGGTGCTGTTCGTCGGCACCAAGCGCCAGGCGCAGGAGCCGATCGCCCAGGCCGCGCGCGCCTGCGGTCAGCACTTCGTCAACCACCGCTGGCTGGGCGGCATGCTCACCAACTGGAAGACCATCTCGGGCTCGATCAAGCGCCTGAAGGCTCTGGACGAGCAGCTCGCTGGCGACATCGTTGGCCTGACCAAGAAGGAAGTTCTGCAGCTGACCCGCGAGCGCGACAAGCTGGAGCTCTCGCTCGGCGGAATCCGCGACATGGG
>PNJT01000051.1 GCA_013822005.1 Novosphingobium sp.
GATTTCCTCGATCCGGGCGGGCAGCAGGTCGTAGTCGCGCTGGTCCTTGTAGGTCAGCTTGATTCTCCCCTTCCCGCTTGCGGGAGGGGGCTGGGGGGTGGGTGTGTCGGCCTTGTCTGACCCACCCCCAGCCCCTCCCGCAAGCGGGAGGGGGGCTTTTTGAGGCTTCGCATTGCGCTTCTGCCGCTGCTTTTCCCAATCGGCATAGCCGCCGGCCACCACATCGACCTTGCCGCTGCCGTCGAGGCCCAGCGTGATCGTGACGGTACGATCGAGGAAATCGCGGTCGTGGCTGACGATCAGCACGGTGCCGTCGTAATCGGCGATGACTTCCTGCAGCAGGTCCAGCGTTTCGAGGTCAAGGTCGTTGGTCGGCTCGTCCAGCACCAGCAGGTTCGACTTGCGGGCAAATTCGCGCGCCAGCAGCAAGCGGCTGCGCTCGCCGCCTGACAGCGTGCCGACCTTTGCATCGACCAATCCGGGTTCGAACAGGAAGTCCTTCAGATACCCCTGGATGTGCTTGCGCACGCCGCGCACGTCGATCCAGTCGCCGCCTTCGGCCAGCACATCGCGCACGCGCTTGTCGGGACTCATCAGGCTGCGCTGCTGGTCGATCACCACGCCGTCGAGCGTTTTGGCAAGCGTCACGGTGCCTGTGTCTGGCTCCAGCTCTCCGGTCAGCAGCTTGAGCAGCGTGGTCTTGCCCGCGCCGTTGGCGCCGACCACGCCGATCCGGTCGCCGCGGGTAATCCGCAGGGTAAAGTCCTTGATGATCGTGCGCTCGCCGAATTTCTTGCCGACCTTGTCCGCGACGATCACCGCCTTGGTCTTCACATCGTCGGTGCCCAGCGCCAGCTTGGCCGCGCCCTTGGGGCTGAGCATCGCGGCGCGCTGCGCGCGCATTTCCCACAGCTTCTCAAGCCGCCCCTGGTTGCGCTTGCGCCGCGCTGTGACCCCGCGTTCGAGCCAGTGCGCCTCGATCTTGAGCTTGGCATCCAGCTTGTCAGCAGCGCGGGCTTCTTCGGCGTAGATCGTCTCCATCCAGGCCTCATAGCCGCCAAAGCCGATCTCCTTGCGGCGCAAGGCCCCGCGATCGAGCCACAGCGTCGCCTTGGTCAGCCGGTCGAGGAAAGTCCGGTCATGGCTGATCGCCACGAACGCGCCCTTGTAGCGGCCCAGCCAGTCTTCCAGCCAGTCGATCGCGGCAAGGTCCAAGTGGTTGGTCGGCTCGTCGAGCAGCAGCAGGTCGGGCTCGCTGGCCAGCGCCCGGGCCAAGGCCGCGCGGCGCCGCTCGCCGCCGCTGGCGCTGTCGACCGGGCGGTCCATGTCGATCCCGAGCTGCCCTGCGATCGCTTCGACCTCATGACGCGGCGGAGCATCGGGGCCGTGCAGCGCGAAGTCCATCAGCGTGGCATAGCCGGTGAAGAACGGGTCCTGCTCCAGCATGACAATCTTCGTGCCCGGCTGGATCGAGCGGCGGCCTTTATCGGCCTCCACTTCACCCGAGATCAGCTTGAGCAGCGTGGTCTTGCCCGCGCCGTTGCGCCCGATCAGCGCCAGCCGGTCGCGCGGACCGATGAACAGGTCGAGCCCCTGGAACAGCCAGCCCGAGCCCTGGATCAGGCTCATTTCTTCCCAGGCAAGGATCGGAGGTGCGGCCATAGTGCGCGCGACCTAGGGGCATGGACCCAAGTTGACAAGCCGCGCGCGCCGCCCGAAAGCGCCATTCATGCGTACAGTCTGGCTCAATGGCGAGTTCCTCCCCGAAACCGAGGCGAAAGTGCCGATCTTCGATCGCGCGCTGCTGTTCGGGCAGGGGGTTTACGAAGTCACCCCGGTGATCGACGGGCATTTCTGCAATTGGCCGCACCACGCGGCACGGCTGGCGCGCAGCATGGCCACCGCGCGGATCGCTGACGAGACGGATTGGCCCGCGGTGATCGCCGAACTGATCGCGCGCAACGGTCTGAACGAAGGGCGGGTCTACCTGCAGGTCACCGGCGGAGTCCCGGCAGACCGCGATTTCCTCTCGCCGCTGGAAGCGGTTCCGGCCACGCGCTTTGCCTTCACCCAGACCGCCCCGCTGGTCGATATCCCGGCCGCGCGGACCGGCCTCAAGGTCATGCTGCACCCCGATGGCCGCTGGGCGCTGCGCTCGGCCAAGACCACGCAATTGCTCTATGCCGTGCTGGCCAAGGAGGCCGCGCGCGAACAGGGCTACGACGATGCCTGGCTGGTTGAGGACGGCGTGATTACCGAGGCGACCAGCGCCAATGCCCACATCATCGATGCCCGCGGGGTGCTGGTCTCGCACCCGGTCGATCACGGGGTGCTGCCCGGCGTGACCCGGATCTGCGCGCTGCAGATCGCGCGCGAGATGGGACTGGCGGTTGAGGAACGCCCGTTTACCCCGCAGGAACTGTTCGCCGCGCGTGAGGCCTTTGTTTCGGCGGCGGGATCGCTGGTGCTGCCGGTGGTGGAGGTCGATGGCAAGCCGATCGGCAATGGCGGGCCGGGCACGCTGACCGGCGAGATCCGTCAGCGCTACATTGCCTTGCTGAAAGCCAGCTAAGCCATTCACACCGCGTTCAATCCCTAGGGCCTATTGCCCGGATCACCATGAAGACACTTGCCCCCCTGCTGATCCTTCTGCTCGCGGCCCCGGCCATGCCGGTTCAGGCTGGCCCCGGCGGCAATCCCCAGGAACAGGCCCGCAAGGAACTGCGCGCGGGCAATATCCGTCCGATCCGTGAGATCGAGGGGCGGGTGATCCCGGCGATGCGCGGCGCGCAGTATCTGGGTTTTGAATACGATCCGGTGGCCTTGGCCTATCGGCTCAAGTTCATTCACGATGGCCATGTGATCTTCGTCGATGTCGATGCCCGCAGCGGCGAAACGATCCGCAAGTCGCGGTGACCTTGGCTTGACGCTCCCCGGCTTTCGGCCCATTTGCAGCCATACGACTTTAGGGGATTTCGAGAATGCGCATCCTGATCGTCGAGGATGAACCGACCCTCGGCAAGCAATTGAAGAACACGCTGGAAGCCAACGGCTATGCGGTCGATCTGTCGGTCGATGGCGAGGACGGGCATTTCATGGGCTCGACCGAGGAATACGACGCGGTGATCCTCGATCTTGGCCTGCCGGAGATCGACGGGCTGACCGTGCTGGGCATGTGGCGCAAGGAAGGCCGCAAGTTCCCGGTGCTGGTCTTGACCGCGCGTGACAGCTGGTCGGACAAGGTCGCGGGCCTCGATGCCGGGGCCGACGATTACCTGGCCAAGCCGTTCCAGACCGAGGAACTGATCGCCCGCCTGCGCGCGCTGATCCGCCGCGCTTCGGGCAACACCTCCAGCGAACTGACCGCCGGCGATGTCCGGCTGGACACGCGTTCGGGCCGGGTCACGCTCAGCGGCGAGCCGGTCAAGCTGACCGCGCAGGAATACAAGCTGCTCAGCTACCTGCTCCACCACAAGGGCAAGGTGGTCAGCCGGACCGAGCTGATCGAGCACATCTATGACCAGGATTTTGACCGGGATTCGAACACGATCGAAGTCTTCGTCACCCGGATCCGCAAGAAGCTGGGCGCCGATGTGATCACCACGATCCGCGGGCTGGGCTACAGCCTTGATGATCCGGCGATGGGCAGCCGCGGCTAAGCAATAGCAATGAGCGAGGCGTCCCCAGCCACGCCCGCCCAAGGCGCAACTCCCCATACCGGCTCGCTTGCGCGACGGATGATGCTGATTGCCGCGGGCTGGATCAGCGTGCTGCTGCTGGGCGGCGGGATCGCGCTCGATCAGACGCTGACCGGCCTTGTCACCCGCAATTTCGATGCCCAGCTGTCCTCGATGCTCAACGGCATGATCGGTTCGGCCGAGGTCGGGCTTGATGGCGAGGTGTTCCTCAACCGGCCGCTGGGCGATCAGCGCCTGCTTGAGCCCAACAGCGGGCTCTACTGGCAGATCCGGGGCGAAGGACACGAGGATTTCGCCTCGCGTTCGCTGTGGGACCGGGCGCTCGATGTGAAGACCGACCACCTCGACAACGACGTCCACACCTACAATAGCCACCAGTTCCGGGGCGAGACCCTGCGGGTGATGGAACGATCCGCCACGCTGCCGGGCAGCGACACGGTCTGGTGGTTCTTGGTAGCTGAAAAGCGCGCCAACCTGGATGAGCAAGTCGCCCGGGTTCGCCGGATCCTGTTTCGCAGCTTTGCGGTGTTGGGGCTGGGCCTGCTGGTCATGGCGGCCTTGCAGACCTGGTATGGCCTTGGCCCGTTGCGCGGGGTGCAGCGCGCGATCCAGAAAATGCGCAGCGCGGGCAGCAACCGCGTGACCGAGCCGCTGCCGCTGGAAGTCCAGCCGCTGGTCCAGCAACTCAACGCGCTGCTGGCCCATACCGAAAACCAGGCCGAGGAAGCGCGCACGCACGCGGGCAATCTGGCCCACGCGCTCAAGACCCCGCTTACCGTGGTGATGAACGCCGCCACCGCCAAGGCGCCGGACCTGGCCGATGCGGTGATCCGCGAGGCGGCGGTGATGCGCCGCCAGGTCGATCACCACCTCGCCCGCGCCCGCGCGGTCGGCCGCCGCGCAGTGGGCCAGGCCCGCGCCAATGTCAGCGAAAGCGTCGAAGCAGTGCTGCGCGCGGTGACCGTGCTGTATGACAAGACCCGCTTCGACCTTGACGGCAACCGCGCGGCCATGGTCGCGATCGAACGTCAGGACCTCGACGAAATCCTTGGCAACCTGATCGAAAACGCGGCCAAATATGGCGGCGGATCGGTCTTCGTCACGCTTGACCCCACCAGGGAGCCCGGCTGGTGCGAGATCTGGGTCGAGGACGACGGCATGGGCATCCCCGAAGAAGAACGCAGCCGCATCTTCGATCGCGGCGCGCGGCTCGACACCGGCAAGCCCGGGACCGGTCTGGGCCTGGCGATCGTGCGCGACGTGGCGGAGATCTATGGCGGCGGGGTGACGCTGGAGGAGAGCGAGGACCTGGGCGGGCTGCTGGTCAAGCTGCGTCTGCCGCGGGTGAGTTGAAGTTGAGCGCGTAAGCTGATAAGCGTTTATGTGTAAAACAGGAGACGCCGCGTGGGTGATGAATCGGTTCGCTGGACGGTGCTGGTCGATAAGAACACCGATATCGACTTGCGCACGCACCTTGCTCAACGCGGGATGAAGAAGGGCGATCTCTCCAAATTCATCGAAGATGCGGTCAAGTGGCGGCTCTTTGATCTCAGCCTCACCGAGTTTCGAAAAGGTTTCGCCGACCTGTCCGAAGAAGAGGCAATGGCTCTTGCGGATGAGGCTGCTACCTGGGCGCGCCAGGGCGGAAAGCGTTGAGGGTAGTCCTCGATTCCAACATTCTCATCAGCGCCCTGATCGTTGCGGGTTCAATCCCTGCCCGAATTCTCGATCAGTGGCGACGCGGAGCCTTTTTGCTGCTCACCTGCGATGCGCACCTCGATGAGCTGCGCAGGGCTACACGCTATCCGCAAGTCAGATCGAGAGTGCGTTCGCCAGTTTCGGGCAGGCTGATCAACGAAATCGGGGAATTGGCGATTCGCGTCGAGAAGCTGCCGCAGCTCGAACGATCTATCGATCCGTTTGATGACTACCTGCTCGCTTTGGCAGAAGCTGGTGGCGCAGATTATCTGGTAACCGGCGACAAGGCCCACATGCTCAGCCTTGGCAAGCATCGGACAACGCGAATTGTCGCGGCGCGGGATTTTGCGGCTCTGCTCAAAATCTGACCGGCCAAAGAAGCCAAAGCCTACTTCCCTTCCGCCGCCTGTTCGTGGTGGCGGATCACTTCCTGGATGATGAAGCGCAGGAACTTTTCCGAGAATTCCGGATCGAGCTGGGCGTCTTCGGCCAGCTTGCGCAGCCGGGCGATCTGCGCTTCCTCGCGCCCCGGATCGCTGGGAGGCAGGGCGTTTTCGGCCTTGTAGGCACCCACCGCCTTGGTGATGCGGAAGCGTTCGGCGAGGATGTGGATCAGCGCCGCGTCGATATTGTCGATCGAGGCGCGGTATCCGGCGAGGACGGGATCGGGATTGGTCATGATTGGCCTTGGGTCCAGTCAAATCAGACACCGTTCGTCCTGAGGAGCCACTGAGCTTGTCGAAGGGGCGTCTCGAAGGACCGTGCGCGGCGGTGGTTCGAGACGGGTCTTCGACAAGCTCAGCCCCTCCTCACCACGAACGGGAGTGGTGAGTTGAAATTGCGCTAGCATGCAATTTTGCGCAACGCTATTGCCCGCTTTGCACTTGCGCTCGGGCCAAAGAGTCAGCAAGGCGGCGTCACGATGAGCGCCGATGTGATCCCTCTCAAGCCGCGCGCCAGCGAGCCTTCGCTGGCCCCGATCATGGCGCTGACCGCGCAGGGCATGAACGCGGTCAACCAGGTGATCCTGGAACGCATGCAGAGCGAGATCCCGTTGATCCCCGCGCTGGCCGGTCATTTGATCGCCGGCGGGGGCAAGCGGATGCGCCCGATGCTGACCCTCGCGGGCGCGGCCTTGGTCGATTACGGCGGCACCCGCCATCACAAGCTGGCCGCCGCGGTGGAGTTCATCCATACCGCGACCTTGCTCCACGACGATGTGGTCGATGGCAGCGAGATGCGCCGGGGCAAGGCCGCCGCCAACCTGATCTTCGGCAATCCCGCCACCGTGCTGGTCGGCGATTTCCTGTTTACCCGCAGTTTCGAACTGATGGTCGAGGATGGGTCGCTGAAAGTGCTCAAGATCCTCTCAGGCGCGAGCTCGGTGATTTCGGAAGGCGAGGTCGATCAGCTGACCGCCGCACGCCAGATCGAAACCAGCGAGGAACGTTACCTGGGTATCATCGGCGCCAAGACCGCTGCGCTGTTCGCCGCCGCAACCCGGATCGCCGCGGTGGTCGCCGAAAAGAGCGAGGCCGAGGAACGCGCGCTCGAAGACTATGGCCGCAACCTGGGCATCGCTTTCCAGCTGGTCGACGATGCGATGGATTACGATTCCGAACTCGGCGAAATGGGCAAGGGCAAGGGCGACGATTTCCGCGAGGGCAAGATGACCCTGCCGGTGATCCTGGCCTATGCCCGCGGCAGCGATACCGAGCGCGAGTTCTGGCGCGAGGCGATCCAGGGCCGCCGCACTTCGGATCAGGACCTGGCCCATGCCGTGCGCCTGATCGCCCGCCACGACGCCATCAGCGCCACCCGCGACCGCGCCCGGCATTTTGCGCAGCGCGCGATCGATGCGATTGCCGGGTTCCCGGCCAACGAGGCTCGGGCAGCGATGGCTGAAGCGGCGGAATTTGCGGTGACGCGGCGGGCCTAGCCCGGCAGAGCCCCAACCTGCCGCAGCGCCTCGCCCAGGGCTAGGGCGGCTGCCGTCGCCAGGTTCATCGAGCGCACTTCGGCCCTGATCGGCAGGCGCACTTTCGCATCACAGATGTCTGCGATTTCCAACGGCATACCTGCGCTTTCCTTGCCGAACAGCAGCACGTCGTCGGGGCGGTAAGCGAATTCATAGGCATTGGCAGTCGCCCTGGTGGTGAATAGCACCAGCCTTGCGCCGCCAATCGTCTCGCGAAACGCTTCAAACCCGGCGTGACGGGTGAATTCGACGTGGTCGATATAATCCATTGCCGCACGGCGGACGCGTTTGTCGTTCCAGGTAAAGCCCAGCGGCTCGATCAGATCGACTCCGGCGCCCAGGTTTGCTCCCAGCCTCAAGACGGCGCCGACGTTTCCGGGGATCTCGGGTTCGAAAAGAGCGATGCGCATCCGCATCGACTAGCCGTCGGAAAGGCTGACATGCAAGCCGAACCAGCCTTAGGTTGGTATGTCCGCCGAAACCTCGAACAAATGGCATCAGGTGTCGGGTCCGGAATAGGTTATCCCGGGATTCTTGCAATTGGGGCATTTGGTCGGCTTTGAAGTGCTCGTCCAACTGTTGCCGCATTTGGTGCAAAGCGCAGAATAGCTCCCTCCGCTCGATTCCTCCTTGGTGCAGCTGATATCGCGACTTTTGCAGGAACTGCAGCGTGTCGGCTTGGTTGAACTGACCCAACTCCCGGCGCAATCGTTGCAGATGCAATCCCACTGGGCGTTCGCCATTTTGCAATACTCCATTCTTGGAGTTTCGAAGAGTATTCGGCTGGTGCTTGCTTGCATTGTCCCAAGTCAAAGCCGCGCCGCATAACAATCCAGGTCACAGCCTGGCAGCCCGTCCCCGCCGGGCAACGCCTCACCGATCACTGCCCGATTGGCGCGATGAGCTGAGCCAAGGATTCAGGCAAATTTAACCACGCCCGGCGCTATCTGACCGGGCTTTGGGGGTCATTCGTTTGGAGACGAAACGAAGGGCCGTAAGATGATTGAATATACCAATTCCCGCCCGCTCCGGATCATTGGTCCGCACAGCGAGGTACTCACCCAGGACAACCTGCCGCCGCCCGATACCACCCGCTGGGTGGCAAGCCGCAAGGCGCAAGTGGTGGCCGCGGTGCAGACCGGGTTGATGAGCCTGGAAGAAGTGATGCGGCGCTATAACCTCAGTCTGGAGGAGTTCTATTCGTGGCAGCACGCGATGGACCGCGCCGGAGTGAAAGGCCTGCGCGTTGCCTGGTCGCAGCAGGACCGCCTCACACGCCGCCGCAACCAACAGCGCGCGGACCAGCTGGTCGCAGCCTGAGATTCGGGTAGCTGGTTTGGGTCAAGGTCCCCCTGAGGGGAGGGGAACTCTTGTCCTTTGAGACTGGAATAGTTCACGCAGAAGCGCAGAGAAGAAAGTGGAGGCGCGGAGAAATTCGTTTTCGCGGCGAAGCCGCGCCCCTCCCCATTGCCTGGGTCAACCCCGATCGTCGCGGAAATGAGTGAACCTTCGGCTCAGAGCCCCTCTGCGCCTCCACTTTCTTCTCTGCGCCTCTGCGTGAACCAATCTTAACGCCTTGACCAACCGCACCGCCCCCGGCACGCTAAGTTGCAAGCAGCAACCAGAACTTCCGGGAGAATATCGCATGGAACGTCGCCGTTTGGGCAAAAGCGCGATTGTCGTGTCCGACATCTGCATGGGCACGATGACTTTCGGTAGCCAGGCCGACGAAGCCACCTCGCTCCGGATTCTCGACAGGTGTTTCGATGAAGGGATCGATTTCTACGATACTGCTGAAGGCTATCCGGTACCGCCCGACCCCAAATGGGTTGGCCGCACCGAAGAGATTGTCGGCAAGTGGCTCAAGACCAAGCCGCGCGACGCGATCGTGCTGGCGACCAAGGTTTCGGGTCCCAGCCACGTCTGGTTCCGCAGCCCCAAGCGCGCCGGAATGACCGCGCTGGACCGGCGCAACATCATGACCGCGGTAGAAGAGAGCCTGACCAAGCTCGGCACCGATTACATCGATCTCTACCAGACCCACTGGCCTGACCACCAGCTGCCCTATGACGAGACGATGGAAGTGCTCGACGAGCTGGTCCGCGATGGCAAAGTGCGGGTGCTGGGCTGCTCGAACGAGACCAGCTGGGGCCTGATGAAATCGATCCAGACCGCCGAGCGGCTGGGCACCGTGCGTTACCACACGATCCAGAACAATTTCAGCCTCAACAACCGCCGTTTCGAGGATGAACTGGCGCAGGTTTGCCGGATGGAAGGGGTCAGCCTGATCCCCTATTCGCCGATCGCGGGCGGGGTGCTGTCGGGCAAGTACAACGACGGCGCCCGGCCCGAAGGCGCGCGGTTCAGCAAGTACCTGGCGATGGAAGGGCGTCAGGCCGAAATGGGCAAGCGCTTCGTCAACGAACGCTCGCTCGCCTCGACCGCGCGGTTTCATGAGATTGCCAGGGAGGCCGGGATCGATCCGGTGGCCATGGCAGTGGCCTGGTCCAAGCAGCACGATTTCGTCGCCTCGACCATCGTCGGGGTCAGCAGCGAAGATCAGCTTGCCCCGATCTTCGCCGCCAAGGACCTGGTGCTGTCAGGCGAAGTGATGAAGGCGATCAACCGGGTCTCGAAGGAAATCCGTTACCCGATGGGGTGACATTGGCCGCGCGGAAAGTTCGGCTGGCCGCATAGCACTTTGCGCCAGGTGCTGCGATTGCCAGCAATTCCGGTGCTGGAAAACAGGAGGATCGCTTGGGCGCAGTGTTGAGTGCGGCGGCGCTGGTCTGGGCCAGCGGACAGCCGATCGAGGCCGCGCCCGCGCCGGTGGAGCCGGTGGTGGTTGCCGCGCCCGCCCAGACCGAAGAGACGCTGCCTCCTGCAAGCGATGGCCAGACCATCACCGTCACCGCGCGGTCCAAAAGCGACCCGATGCAGGGCGCCAATGCCGCCAGCTTCAAGGTGGTCCAGGCGGTTGACAACAAGCTGGTTGGCCCGGCGGCGGAGACTTACAAGAAGCTGCTGCCCAAGCCCGCCCGCGCGGGTTTGGGCAATTTCATCCGCAATATCGGCGAGCCGGTGGTGGCGCTCAATTTCCTGCTCCAGCTCAAGCCGGGCAAGGCCGCCGAAACACTGGGCCGGTTCGGGATCAATTCGACGCTGGGGGTGGGCGGACTGATCGATGTGGCCAAAGGCAAGCCGTTCAACCTGCCCCACCGCCGCAACGGCTTTGCCAATACGCTGGGCTTTTACGGAGTGGGGCCGGGGCCTTACCTGTACTTGCCGGGCATCGGATCGACCTCGCTGCGCGATGTCGTCGGCGGAGCCGTTGATGGGGTTATCCTGCCAATGGGGATCGGCGCGCCGTTCAACAAACCCTATTACACCATCCCCAACGGGTTGGTTCGCTCGCTCGACCGGCGGGTAGAGCTCGATTGCCAGATCAAGGCACTGCAGGCCGCTGACGATCCCTATGCCGCAACCCGCGCCTTCTATCTCAAGAAACGCAAGGCAGAGATTGACGCGCTGCACGGGCGCGGCAACGGCCCGGAAGTGCCTGAGCAGTGCAAGGATCAGCTGAGCGGGCCGGCTGAGGCCAAGCCCGCAGCGGCAGCCGCTCCGCCGGTCGCGCCGGTGCCCGAACCGGCGCCTGCCCCGGTCACGCCCGGCTGACCTTTCGCGAATGGACGCCAGCCCCTATGGGCAGGGTGTGAGCCAGCTTCCGATCCATTCCGTTCTGCCGCAACTGCTCGCCGCGCTAGGTGCGGGCAACGCGGCGGTGCTGATCGCGCCGCCGGGGGCGGGCAAGACCACGGCGGTGGCCCCGGCCTTGCTCGACCAGCCATGGTGCAGCGGCACGGTAATCGTGCTCAGCCCCCGCCGCGTTGCCGCGCGGGCTGCAGCCGAACGGATGGCGGAACTGCTGGGCGAGGCAGCGGGGGAGACTGTCGGCTACCTGACCCGGCTCGACAGCAAACGCAGCGCCAAGACCCGCGTGCTCGTGCTGACCGAGGCGATCTTTGTCGCCACAGTGCTGGGCGATCCGGAACTGAAAGGCGTGTCGGCAGTGCTGTTCGATGAGGCGCACGAACGCCATCTCGACAGCGACCTGGGCCTGGCACTGGCGATCGAGAGTCAGGCTGTGCTGCGCGAAGACCTGCGGCTGGTGGTGATGAGCGCCACGATTGACGGCACCCGCTTTGCCGGCCTCCTGGGTAATGCGCCCGTGGTCGAAAGCGAAGGCAAGGCCTATCCGCTGGCGATCCGCTGGCTGGGGGCGCGGCCTGAACTTCGGGTCGAGGACGCGATGACCTCCGCCGTGCTCACCGCCTGGCGCGAGGAGCAGGGCGACATCCTAGCCTTCCTGCCCGGCGTGGGCGAGATCGAACGGACCCGCGAACGCTTGGCCGAGAAACTACCCTCGGCGCTGGTCCTGCCGCTGCACGGCCAGTGCGAGCCCGCCGCCCAGCGCGCGGCGATCAAACGCGATCCCGAGGGACGGCGGCGGATCGTGCTGGCAACCGCGATTGCCGAGACATCGCTGACGCTCGACGGGGTCTCGGTAGTGGTCGATGCGGGCCTTTCACGCCGGGCGGAATTCGACAAGGCGGCCGGAGTGACGCGGCTGGTCACGCACCGCGCTTCGCAGGCTGCCGCTGCCCAGCGTGCAGGCCGTGCGGCGCGGCAGGGGCCGGGCGTGGCCTACCGTTTGTGGGAAGAAGCCGCCCACGCCGGGCGTGCAGCATTTGACCCGCCCGAAATGCTCACCAGCGACCTAGCGCCGCTGCTGCTCAGCCTGGCCCAGTGGGGCGCGGCGGAGCCTGCAGCATTGCCCTGGCTCGATCCGCCGCCTGTTGCGGCTCTGGCTGAAGCAAGGAAGGCCTTACAAGCACTTGCCGCGCTCGATGCTGCGGGCAGGATCACGCAGCATGGCCGCAGCATGGCCCGCCTGCCGATGGAGCCGGCGCTGGCACACATGCTGCTTTATGCTGCGCAGCATGGCGCAGCGCAAAGTGCAGCAAAATTGGCACTGCTGTTGCAGGAACGCGGGCTCGGTGGACGCGGCGAGGACCTGGCCCAGCGGCTCGATCGGTGGAACGCGGATCGTTCGGGCCGGGCCGAAGCTTCGCGCAAGCTGGCGGCGCGGTGGGAGAAGCTGGCTCTGGGGCTGGTCAAGCCCGCAAGCGCCGACGAGCCACCCTTCGGCGTGCTCCTCGCCGAAGCCTATCCCGACAATATCGCCCGCCGCCGCGATGCCAGCGGAGAGAGCTGGCTGACCGCCGGGGGCAGGGGCCTCAGGCTCGATCCCGCCAGTGCGCTGGCCCGCGCGGAATGGCTGGCGGTGGGCGAAGCGCAAGGCGAGGCCAAGGGCGCGCGGATCACCGGAGCGATCGCGCTGGAAGAAGCGGAGGTCACCCGCTGGCTCGCGCACCGGATTGAACGCCGCTCCACCTTGCGCTGGATCGAGGGCGAGGGACGGGTTGAGGCGCTGCTTGAAAGCCGCCTTGGCGCGATCACTCTGGCGCGCGGACCCGATCCCTCGCCCGATCCGCAGGAAATTCGCGCCTTCCTGGTTGAGAAGCTGCAAGCCGACGGGCTGGACCTGCTGCCGCTTTCCAAGGCCAGTCAGGCCCTGCTGCGCCGCGCGCGTTATGCCGGGATCGGGGCGCTGGACGACGAGGCCTTGCGAGCTGATCTGAATGACTGGCTGGGGCCACTACTGACCCGGCGGCTCGACCAGCTTGATCCGGGCAAACTGCATGAAGCTTTGCGTGCGCGGCTTGACTATGCGGCGCAGCAATCGCTGGAAAAGCTCGCCCCGGCGCAGTTCATCAGCCCGGCGGGTACCAGCCATGCGATCGATTATGACGATCCCGGCGGGCCATCGGTGGAGCTGCGCGTCCAGGCGCTGTTCGGGCTCGACCAGCACCCTGGGTTTGGCAAGCCGCCGCAGCCGTTGCTGCTCAAGCTGACCGATCCCGGCGGCAAGCCCTTGCAGACCACTCGGGATTTGCCCGGTTTCTGGCGCGGATCGTGGAAGGATGTGCAGCGCGATATGAAGGGCCGCTATCCCAAACACCGCTGGCCCGACCAACCCTGGACCGAGGCGCCCAGCCTCAAGACCAAGAACGCGTTCGAGCGGCGGTGAGGGGCTCCACAGTAGAATGGTTCGCGCGAAGGCGCGAAGAACGCGAAGAGGTTGCGCAAAGCGCCGCAGGCTTTCTTGCATCAGACCATGCCGAAATACTAGGCGGCTGCGCCGCAGGCTGACATCTTCGCGCCTTTGCGTCTTCGCGCGAACCCTTTCAACGCTTGCCGGACTTGATTCCCGCAGCGGTTTGCACCAAAGCACCCGCCATGCCCGCACGCATCTATCAGCGCCCGAAGAACGCCATGCAGTCCGGCAAGGCCCGGCTTGGCGAATGGATCCTCGATTTCGTCCCCGCCGAGGCGCGGACGCCCGATCCTCTGATGGGCTGGACCGGCTCGGGCGACACACAGGTGCAAGTGCAACTGACTTTCCCCAGCGCCGAGGCCGCGCAGGCCTATGCAAAGAAGCATGGGATCGATGCGGAAGTTCACGCGGTTCCGCCGCGCAAGCTCAAGCTCCAGGCCTACGCCGACAACTTCCGCTAAATTCCTCCCCGGCACGGGGAGGGGGACCATGCGAAGCATGGTGGAGGGGTACGCGCGAGTGGTCCTGACAGTACCGGCCGGAAATGTCGGGATCACCCGCCCGTGCCCCTCCACCATCCCTGCGGGATGGTTCCCCTCCCCTGAAGGGGAGGAATAGGAGCGGGCACTTCAATCCGCCCGGGTCGCGCTGTAGGCGTCTGCAGCACCCGCTCCATGACCAATCCGGAGGGAACTGGCCGTTTCGACTGCCCCCAATTCGAGCATGTCGAACGGCAGAATACTGCGATTCGTTCGCACAGGCTTGCGCAAACGCGACAGCGCCGCCATATGCGCCGCCGGGAGTCGGTCGGACGTTTGCGCCCGCCAACCTGGTCAGGTCCGGAAGGAAGCAGCCACAACGGGTTGCGGCGGGTCGGCCGGCTCCTTTTTTGGCCTTGAGAATTCGGCCTTCAAATTATCAAATCCATTCCCAACCCCCGTTCGCATCGAGCGAAGTCGAGATGCCGCGCATCGGTGTCTCGACTTCGCTCGACACGAACGGAAAAGGGTGGATTCGGGTTGGACTGAGCAAGACCTAACGCCTAACCTGCGCCGCAATGTCCGATTCCCCCGAACCTTACGGCGACGAACCCGAAGACGAAGCGCCTTCTGCGGCTGAGCTTGAGGCTGCCGGGCAGGAATCGATGTTCGGCGCGCCTGCTGCTCCGGCGCCAGCAGCCAGCACCGCCCCGGCGCAGCCTTACCGCGTGCTTGCTCGCAAATACCGTTCGCAGACCTTTGCCGAGCTCC
>PNJT01000052.1 GCA_013822005.1 Novosphingobium sp.
GGCCACGGTGGTAAGTGGCGGGGTGGTTTCGCTGGGGAATCAGATCGCACTCGATTCGATACCGCTTTCGTTCGAGCCGCTGGAAGTGGTATAGTTCTCGCAATTCGTGACGGAAGTCACGGGAAACTCGGGCGCTGTTGGTATGTACCCGCGGGAAGCCGCTTGGGGCCGCAAGACGGACCTGGCGTGGTGATTCCGCAGCCAGTGAACAGGACGCGCCATGGACTATACTTCGATTCATCCGATGAGTGCCAATCTGGCCCAGCTGATCGACCTGCACCTGTGGCGCGGGCCGCCGCAGAACAGCGATCCGGACCATCCGGTGCAGATCCTGGTCAACCACGGCTATGTCGTGGGCTTTTGCCCCACACGGCTCCAGCCGGCCTGGTCGGCCTACCGCGTCGCGCACGCCACAGGCACGGCCGATTTTGAGCGGCCAATCCATTACCATGACGATCTGCGCCTGCCCGCAGAGCAGCGGATCGGGCGCAAGACCTTTGGCAAGCTGGGCAACATCGGCATCGACGTTGGCCACATGACCCCGAACGAAGTGATCAACCGCCAGTTCGGCCGGCTCGCACAGATGGAAACCTTCCTGATGTCGAACATGAGCCCGCAGTACGGCACGCTTAACAAGGGTGTCTGGCTCAAGCTCGAAACCGCAATCCGGAGCATTCAGGACGAACAGGGCAAGGACCATGTCTGGGCGATTGTCGGCCCGGTGTTCGGCGATCAGCCGGCCTCGCTCAATCGCGGGGCGGGCAAGTTCGTGCCGGTGCCCGATGCCTATTTTGCGATTGTCGTCGATCCGCAGACCTATCCCTACGACCGGATCTCGAACGCCAAGATCGATTGCTTCATCATGCCGCAGGGCGCGCCGCCCGCTTCCAACCCGCAGGACTACCCTTCAAGCCTGCCCGAGATCGAAGCGGCGACCGGCCTCAATTTCTTCACCGATTGGGGCCGCGAATTGCCAGTGGCGATCGAGGCCCAGCTGATGGCGCAGAGCGACCGGCCGGGCGAGCCGAGCCGCCTGATGCAGGTTCTCGAAAGCAAGGCGATCGAATGGGATGCCGAAAGCGCCGCGGCAGGCGAAGCCTTGCCCACAGCGACCACGATCGACGGGCTGATCGAAAGCCTGCAGGCCGAGGCTGCCGGAATCCAGATCCAGGGCCGGGCCTTGTCAGACCGCGAGCAGAACCGGTTGGGGATGATCCAGCACACGATCTCGTGGCTGATCGCCGCGCGCGATATCGTCGCCAAGCCCAAGGCCCCCGCCGCGCCGGTCAACCTGATTACTTACAAGATCGTCTCGGACATGGACGACCGGCTGAAAGAGGCGGCGCGGATTGCCTGCAATTTCTGGAACCGGTTCCTCGAACCGGGCTTCTCGGTGGTGATCCGCCTGGGCACTTTCACGCAGCTGAGCAACACGATCGCCCGCGCCTATCGCCCCTATGAAGACGACGGGGTGAAGTACGGGGTGGTCGAATTCAACACCCGGTTCCTGGCCACCTACACCCCGTTCGAGACCGCGGGCACGATCGTTCACGAAATCGGGCATACGCTGGGGATCGGCTGGGCCGACTGGGATGCGCTGTTCGACAAGAATACCGGCAAGTTTAAAAGCGCTGCGATCCAGCGGCTGCCGGCCTTGCAGGCGATGGAAGTCGAACGCGACGGCGGTTCGGGCACGGCGCTGTCGCACTGGGACGAAGTGCTGTTCGATAAAGAACTGATGACCGGCTACAAGGACCGTATCGGCGAGACGGTTCTGCCGGTGACGATCGACGTGATGCGGCTCCTGGGCCACAATGTGTCCGAGCGGCTGGAGGGCGTGCGCTTGCTGGAAGAGGTGCTGGGCGAAGTCGCCAACATGGTCTTCTCACGCCAGGACGAAGCGCGTTCGCTCAACCTCGATCACTTTGTCCCGACCGAAATGTTCGAAACGATCCCGCATGCTTCGGAGGAAGGTTAGGGCGTTTTACGCCCTTGTTGAACATCCCCTCCCCGGCGGGGAGGGGTTGGGGATGGGGGCTCAACGCCAGCGTCGAACCCCCATCCCAACCCTTCCCCAATGGGGAAGGGCTTCTCGGTTCGGCCTAGAGCCACTTGGGCAAAACCTGACCCAAATTCCGTCTATGCTGAGCTTGTCGAAGCACTGCCCTTTTCTTCGTGCCTTGCCCGCAACCGCTTGAAGAAAAGAGCAGTGCTTCGACAAGCTCAGGATAGTCGGGGCTGGGGCGAGGTGATTCAGATTTTCCAATCACCGCTCTAAGCCGCAAGCCGAAGGGCTCGACACGAACGGAAGGGAGGTTCAACCCTTTTGCTTGTACCAGATCGGCGAGGTGTAGGCGCGTTCCTGGTCCTTGAGCCGCGCATCCTTGGGCGGCTTGGCCTTGAAGCGGATCGCGTCGAACAGCACCCAGCGCGGGGTCGGGATTTCGAGCACGCGGGCGTAGTAGAAGGCACGCTGGCCGGGTTTGAAATCGGGATCGCGCCACTGGCCGTGCAGTTCTGGCGCGCCGATCGTGTTGGTATAGCGCGCCGTGGCCAGATCGACCGTATCGCCAACCGGGGTCAGCCGCCCCTTGACGATCTTGCGCGTGCCCGGCGAAGACCAGACCACGTCATAGATCTTCTCATGCGATGCGCCCTGGGAATCGACCCAGCCCTTGACCACCTGGATCCGGTCGAGGTTGGCCCCCATGGGGTCCTTCATCGCCGAAAGCAGGAAGCTGGGCGCGCCTTTGCCGCTGCGCAGCTGCCCGCCCATCGGCACGCCGCGGGCATATCCGGCCTTGACCCAATCGCCCTTGAAATCGCGCGCGGTGAAGTTCCAGCCGCCGAACATCCGCACGGTGATGCGGGTGCCGGTGGTGGCGTAAACCTCGCGGCGGCGCATCGCATCGAAGATCGCCTCGCGGGTGTTCGCAGTGGCCCAGACCGCGGCCATGCCGCCGGCCAGGTACTGCCAGGCATAGCGGCTGTGTTCGTTGCCGGGATTGAGCGCTTCGGCCATGCGCCGGTCCGAAGGTTCGACCAGCGTGATCTTGCCGAACCAGTTGTCCTCGTCGGCGGTGGACAGGCTGGTGTGCGAATCGGTCGAGCCGATCATGCCGAACTGGTAGGGATTGACCCCGGTCTTGGCTTCGAGCTGGAGGCCGCGCTTGAGCGCCTCGCGGGCATATTCGGCCTGGAGCATGTCCGTCTTTTTCAGCTCGGTCAGCTGGCCGTTGCCCATGTCCCATCCGGCGTCGCCGAAATCGGCGAATTCGTCGTTACGCGAGAGGAACGGGTGGCTTTCGCTATCGCCCTTGTACTGGGTAACTTCGACCACCGGCTCATTGGCCAGCCGCCGCCGGGCCAGCTCGGGGGTCAGGGGACCGCCGTCCCAGTCGGTCATCGCGAACATCCGTCCGTTCGACTGGTTGGGGTTGTGCGGAATGGCCAGCACGTCGCCCCCGGTGGCGCGCTTGTAGCTGTCCATATAGTCCCACAGCCGCAGCGGGCTGTCCTTGCCATCGACCGGCAGCGGCAGAACTTTGCCCACTTTGTCGCCCCCGTCGCGGTAAATGACCACGCGGTGCTGGGTGTTGGTATTGGGGGCAAGCGTCCATTCAAAGCCCAGCAGGGCGGTGAACTGGCCGGGGCGGTTGAAACGATCAACCGCGGCGATGTGCTGGTCCCAGACGCGGCGCAGCTGCGCCTTCTGGCGGGCCGGATCGGCAAAATCGGCCGGGAGTTTGCCTTGCGAACCGGCCACGATGATTTCGCGCAGTGCTCCCCCTGCTTGCTCTCCGCCGGCGCGGATCTGGTTGCGCCAGCGGCGCAGCACCGGATCGGTGATCTGGTCTTCAGGCGCTTCATAGAGCGCGCGCATCGCGCCCAGGCTGTTCGAATGGTCGGCAATCACCAGAAAATCGAGCGGCCGCGCCAGCTTGGCTTTCAGGCCGGTCGAGCTGGTCACTTCCTCACCCGCGGCAAAGCGCAAGGCCTCTTCCGGGCCAAGCCGGTTTCCGGCAGTGAAGGCATCGAACGAGTTGGCGGTATGGAGGTGCGTATCGCCCCACAGGGGACGCTGCGGGATCGCGCCCGGTTTGACTATCGGGGGCTTTGCGCTCGCGGCCTCGGCCGGGGCCTCGGGCGCAGCGCCAAGCATCATCGCTCCGGAGGCAAGCAATGCGCCGATCGCGACTGAGTGAAGCAGCTTCATGGGACTCTCCTAACCGCAGGCGGGACATAGTCTTGCCGCATCAGCGCCTCGCCGGGAAGATAGGCGCGCAAGAAAAGGTTGAACGGCCCGCGCGGCACCGGCAGCCAGTTGGCGGCCAGCTTCTTCGCTGGCGGTTCGGCCTGCAGGTAAAGCGTCAAGCCGCCGTCCTTGTCGAAACGCATCGCCTTGTCGTGCGAGCCCAGCGAAAAGCGGCCGATCGGGTTTTCGACCAGGTCATATTCCAAATTGTAGACCGTGACCGACCAGAAGGCCTTGGCCAGCGGAATCTGCTCGCGGGTGAAATGCAGCGTGTAGCGCGCCTTGCTGCCGTCGAGCAGTTGTCCCTCGCCATCGTGGTGCGCGCGCAGCTTCACCACTTCCTCGATCCAGTGCTCCTGCATGCCAGAGAAGCTCTGGTTGGCGCTGCGGGTCAGATAGTCATGCGTCCTGGCGGTACGGCCCCAAGTCATCTGGCCATAGGCCCAGTTGTTGACGATCTTCGCGTTACCGCCCGCGACCGAAACCTGACGCAGGAAGGCCAGCCCATCGACCATTGCCCGGCGCAGCCCGCGCAAGGTTGCGGGATCGAGCTTCGAAAAGTCCTCGCTCTGCCCCGGGCCCAGACCAACGCTGGCAAATTGGGCCATCAGCGCCGCGTCGCCGAGCGGCGGATTCTCGCTCATCCCGCGATTGAGCATCGCGAAGAAGGGCAAAGGTGAGCTGCCCGCCGCAACCGGATCGAGCACGTCGCGCCCGGTGTCGAGCGGTTTGCCGTCAAGCCGTTCGATCCTGACCTGGTCCTGCAGGGCATGGGCTCCTTGCAGCTTGGTGCGGTCCGCAAATCCCACGCGCAGCAGGATCAGCCCGGTCGGCGTGGGCGAGCGGATCACCCCGGCAAACCCGGCCGGGGTCTCGCCGGTCCAGTCGCGATCGACCAGCAGGAAACGCCCGGCCTTGCCGCCGGTCTCGCGCGTGCCGACATAGCCGAAGATATCCGAATACATCTCCATGAACTGCAGGCTGTAATAGGTCCCGCCGTCATCCGGGGCGCTGACCACCAGCGGGCCCTTGCGCAGATCGAACCACAAGGCGGAATAGAGCAGGTCCGCGGTGACCGAGCTGTGGACCTTGTCGGTATGGTCGCTGGCTCGCCTCGAATGGAACCAGGTGTGCAGCGGCATATCGGCTTGCCCGCTGGGCTTCTCGATCATGTTGTAGCGCGCGGTCAGGTTCTTCACCACCGGATAGCCATAGACCACCGCCTGCATGCCGATGTTGTAGGCCCAGGTCTCACGCCAGTCGGCTTGCTGCGCGGCGGCGACCGGGGGCGGCGCGGCCTGCTGCGCGGCCAGCGGGGCGGTAGCGCAAGCCAGCGCCAGGGCGGTTATCAGGCGAAACGTCTTCATCGATCCTCTCCCTTGGAATTTGGGCATGGTCTAACCGCAGAACTCGCGATAACTTGTCGCCTGGATGACAAATGTGCGCACCAACTGGATCGACCGCCTTGCCGCCGCGCCGCGCGCGGCGATCACCTCGGCGATGGTGCCGCACCGCTTTGCGAAGGGCGCGCTGATCTACAGCCGGACCGAGGCGCCGCAGGGACTTTATGTGATCCGTTCCGGCGAAGCGGCCTTCTGCCTCGACGGGGCCAATGGCCGCCACTTGCTGCTCAAGGTGCTGCGAACGAACGAGCTGTTCGGCGAATCGGTCGCGCTCGACCGGCGGTCGGCTCCGGTATCGGTCGAGGCGCGCAGCGAGCTGTTGACCGGAATGGTCCCGCTCCACCGGCTCGATCCACTGCGGCGCCAATATGCCGAGATCGACGCGGCGCTGTCGCTGGTGGCGGCAGCCAATTTGCGCGGAGTGCTTGACGTGCTGGAAGAGCAGGCGCTGCTGCCGCTGGCGGAGCGGACGGTCAACCGCCTGCTGGCGCTGTGCCGGGATGAGGGTTGGGGCGACGGCCAGGCGGGCCCGGTCCGGCTCGAGCTGAGCCAGTCCGAACTGGCTGCGATGCTGGGGGCATCGCGCCAGGCGGTGAATGGCGAACTGGCCTTGCTGGAAGCACGCGGAGCGGTGCGCCGGGGCTTCCGGTTTATCGAGGTGCTGCCGGGGCAGCTTTAGCCCAGCGAATGCTCCATCCCGTAAAACCGGGCGGCAGTCCCGGCATAGAGCGCGGCTTTCTCGTCCGCCGAGGCGCCCAGGGTCAGCCGCTTGAAGGCGTTCCACAGCACGGGATAACTCGCGCCCCATTTGTCCACCGGGTAGTTGCTTTCGAACATCGCGCGATCCGGCCCGAAGGCCTCGATGCAGGTTTCGATATAGGGCCGCCACATCGCTGCCAGCACTTCGGAGGATAGCCCCGCCGCCGGGCCGTGATCGGGCATCCCGGCGAAGGACATCGCCAGCCCGCCCAGCTTGACCGAGACGTTGGGGCATTGGCCGATTGCCCTGATCTTCTCGCGCCAGCTATCAAAGCGTTCGTGCAGCTTGCCGTGGTAGGAGCCCATGCCCAGCGGGGTGCCGCAGTGGTCGAGGCAGATCGGCTGGTCGGGGAAGGCGCGCGCCAGGCTGAGCACGTCGCCCAGCTGCGGTTCGAGCAGCCAGGCATCGAAAGTCAGCCCGCGCTTGCCAAGCTCTGCAAAACCTTCGCGGAATGTGGCATCGAGGTAAAGCCCGCCGGGATGGTGGAATGGCGGGCCCAGCACATCGGGGTCCTGATCCCAGGCGGCGGCATGGCGGATGCCTTTGAAGCGCGGACTGGCGGCCGAGAGCGCGTCGAGCACTTCGCCGGCCTTGGCTCCCAGCGTCAGGTCGGCGTGGCCGATGATCGCGTCGCACAGGCGCAGGTTGCCATAGAGGCCCGAGGCGCTCTGCGCGGCGACGCCGTTGACGTATTCGACTTCGCCGACGACCTTCAACGCATCGCTGGCCCCGGCGCGGTAGAAGGCGCCGCATTCCATGAACACCGTGCCGATCACGTTGTGTCCGCTGGTCGCATCGGCGTGGATCTCGTTGAAAGTGTAATAGGGCGAGAGCGCGATCGCGGCGATGAAGGGATGGCGCGGTTCGGGGAAGGCGGCCATCAAGGGGCGCAGGTCCCATAGGTGATGATGCGGGTCGATGATCGCCAAATTCGGCTCAATGATTTCTTCGGGTTCAAGGATCGCTTCGCTCATGTCGGCCTCTCCAGGGTCATGGTTTGACAAGCATTCGAGGCCTGCCCATTAACCGTTCGATTAATGCCATAGGGAGCGGGCGATGCAAGGCGATACCGATTTTACCGGCAAGCGCGTGCTGGTGGTGGGCGGATCGAGCGGGATCGGCAACGGGATCGCCCATGCTTTCCGCGCACGCGGGGCCGAAGTCCATGTCTGGGGTACGCGGGCCAGTGCCGCCGATTACGATCCAGCGGACGGGTCGGACCTGAGCGGTCTGGGCTATAGCTCAGTCGATGTCGGCGATCCCGATGCAATTGCCGCCGCGCCGCTGCCATTTGACAGTCTGGATGTGCTGGTGCTGTGCCAGGGCACCGTGATCTACAAACGCGGCGAATTTGAGCGCGCCGGGTGGGACCGGGTGATGGCGGTCAACCTCGACAGCCTGATGCACTGCGCGGGCAAGTTCCGCGCGCAACTGGCCGAAGCCAAGGGCAGCGTGATCATTGTCAGCTCGGTCGCGGGGTTCAAGGCCAATATCGGCAACCCGGCCTATGCCGCATCGAAAGCCGGAGCGGTCAGCCTGGTCAAGTCGCTGGGGCAGGCCTGGGCAGGCGAGGGCATCCGGGTCAACGGCCTTGCTCCCGGGCTGGTCGATACCAAGCTGACCAAAGTCACCACCGATCATCCCGAGCGCCTGGCCGGCGCGCTGGCGCGTATCCCCGATGGGCGGCTCGGTACGCCCGAGGACATGGCCGGGACTGCGATCTTCCTCGCATCGCCGCTCGCCAGCTATGTCACTGGGCACACCGTGGTGGTCGATGGCGGGCTATCGCTTTAGAGCGAGCTTGCCTCGTTAGCCGCGCTCAGGACCGCACGCACACTTGCAGTCGCCACGTCCTCGTCGATCCCGACGCCCCAGATGGTCTTGCCCGCAGGCGTGACGCATTCGACATAGGCAGCCGCGCGCGCATCGGACCCGGCGGTCATCGCGTGCTCGGTGTAGTCCTTGACCTCCAGCGCGACACCGAAAGTCTCGGCAATCGTCGCCACAACCGAGCTGATCAGCCCGTTGCCGCGGCCCGAGACCGACTGCTCCTGATCGTCCACCGCGATCTTGCCGGCGAAGATCCGGGTGCCGTCGGCAGCCTTGGTTTCCTCGTAATCAACCAGCTGGAAATGCTGCGGGTCGTTCACATGATAGACCCGCTGGAACACGTCCCAGATATCGTCGGCAAACAGCTCGCGCCCGGCTTCGTCGGCCAATTCCTGGACATGCCTGGAGAAGTGCGCCTGCATCCGCTTGGGCAGCTTGAGGCCCTGGTCCTGTTCGAGCACCCAGGCGAAACCGCCCTTGCCGCTTTGCGAATTGACCCGGATTACCGCTTCGTAATCGCGGCCAAGGTCGGCCGGATCGATCGGCAGATAGGGCATTTCCCAGGTCTGGTCGTTCTGCTGCTCGCGCGCGGCAAAGCCCTTCTTGATCGCGTCCTGGTGGCTGCCGGAGAACGAGGTGTAGACCAGCTCGCCCACATAGGGATGGCGCGGGTGGATCGGCAGCTGGTTGCAATAGGCGACGGTCGCCGCGATCTCGTCGATGTTCGAGAAATCGAGGCCCGGATCAACGCCTTGCGTGTACATGTTGAGCGCGACGGTGACCAGATCGCAGTTGCCGGTGCGCTCGCCGTTACCGAACAGGCAGCCTTCCACGCGGTCGGCCCCGGCCATCAGCCCCAGCTCGGCCGCGGCAATTCCGGTGCCGCGGTCGTTGTGGGTGTGGAGGCGGATTACCACCGCCTCGCGGTTAGGGATCAGGCGGCCGAACAGTTCGATCTGGTCGGCATAGACGTTGGCGGTCGCGCATTCGACGGTGGCGGGCAGGTTGAAGATGATCGGCTTGTCCGCCGTGGGTGCAAGCACCTCCATCACCGCCGCGCAGACCTCGACCGAGTATTCGACTTCGGCGGTCGAGAAGGTCTCAGGGCTGTATTCAAAGCGCCAGTCGGTGCCGTGATACTTGGCGGCCTGGTCGCGCAGCACTTTGGCGCCCTCGATGGCGATTTCCTTGATCTCGTCCTTGGTCATCCCGAACACCACCCGGCGCCAGACCGGCGAGACCGCGTTGTAGAGGTGGACGATCGCAGTATTCGCGCCTTCAAGGCTGGCGAAGCTGGTTTCGATCAGGTCACGGCGCGACTGGGTCAGCACCTGGATGGTGACGTCATCGGGAATCCGCCCATCCTTGACCAGGCCGGAGATGAAGTCGAAATCGGTTGCACCTGACGCCGGGAAGCCGACTTCGATTTCCTTGCAGCCGACTTTCAGCAGCAGATCGAAGAAGCGCATCTTCTTTTCGGCACCCATCGGATCGATCAGCGCCTGGTTGCCATCGCGCAGGTCGGTCGAAAGCCAGCGCGGGGCCTTCTCGATCACGTTCGACGGCCAGGTTCGGTCGGGCAGATTGATCGGCGGAAAGGCGCGGTACTTGACGCCCGGGTTCTTCAGCATGGTCATGATGGTATCTCTGATTGGCTTTGCGACGGTGTAGCGGTGTCTCTTATCCCCTGAGCGGCGCTGCGTGCCGCCCATGCGCACGCCAGCTCACGCCCAAGGGCGGATAAGTCGCAGGGTAAGGCCAAGGCGGGAGATCATGGGCTTAGCCTATGGCGGGGGGAGGCGGCGCTGTAAAGAGTCAATGCTCGCAGACTTGCCCTTGTTCCAGGGGGCGGCCGCAAGCCTTGCACGAGGCATAGGGCCCCGGCACCAGCCCATGCCCCATGCTGACCCGCTCGTCGAAGACGAAGCATTCGCCCTGCCACAGGCTCTGCTCGGCGGGCACTTCTTCCAGGTACTTCAGGATCCCGCCCTGCAGGTGATAGACCTCATCGATCCCCTCGGCCTTGAGGAAGGCGGTCGATTTCTCGCAGCGGATCCCGCCAGTGCAGAACATCGCGACTTTGGGCGGCTTGCCCTGGCCGAGCAGTTCGTCGCGCTGTGCGCGGAACCACTCGGGGAACTCGCGAAAGCTGCGGGTGCCCGGATCGATCGCGCGCTCGAACGTGCCGATCGCGACTTCGTAGGCGTTGCGGGTGTCGATCACCACCACATCGGGATCGGCGATCAGCGCGTTCCAGTCTTGCGGGGCCACGTAGTGCCCGGTTTCCAGCGGATCGATATGGGGCTGGCCCATGGTCACGATCTCGCGCTTGATCCGCACTTTCATCCGTTGGAACGGCAGGTCCGGCGCGCGCGAATACTTGATGTCGAGTTCGGCGCAGCCGGGCAGGCCGCGCAAGGCCTTAATCACCGCGGCGACACCCGCATCGCTCCCGGCGATGGTGCCGTTGATCCCTTCGGGTGCAATCAGCAACGTGCCTTTGATGCCCTGCGCCTGGCACAGCTCCAGCAAAAGGCCGCGCAGCTCCGACAAGTTCGCCATCGGCGCAAAGCGGTAAAGCGCGGCAACACAAATCGGCAGGGGCTGATCTTCCATGCTGTGGCCCTATGCCAAGCTGCCAATGTTTGGCCAGACCTGATTGGGCCCATCGGCCGCAGCCCTTGAAAACTCGCCCGCAGTCACCATATCAGGCGCATCGCTTTGACCATACTGCATGTTGGCGACTGAGAGACCGCCCGCGCTCCCGCACCAGGAGCGATGTTTTGGATCTCAATTCCCTACTTTTCAGCCACCAGGTTGCCTTGATCCGCGCCGACGAATTGTCGCGCGTCGGCGGCACGCCAAGCGGCACGGCGATTGTCGATCTGGCCGGTCGGATCAACGCCTTGCGCGCGCAACTGGGCGTCACGCAATATGCGCTGGAACTTGCCGCGTGAGCCGGGCGATGAACCTGCGGCTGCCCCAGGCCGAAGTGACCGCACTGTGCCACGGTGCCAATGTCGCGATCAGCGCAATCGAAACGCTGCCATCGGGCGGCACGCACCTGGTGTGCGTGACCATCGAAGGTGCCGACGAGATGCGCCAGAAGCTCAAGAAGCACCTGATCGAAGGCCGCGTAAAGCGCTTCGCCTTTCTGACCGCCAACAAGTACTGAAAATCTGGACAAAGGCGGGCAGAGCAGCCCGGTTCTGATCCCCTTCGCGCTTGCCCTCCTGCGCGCTACCCGCAATAGTCGGTGCGAAACTGCAACCGATCTCAGCGGGGCTTCATGACCGTCACCACATCCACCGGCAAGTTCGATCCCGCGCGCCTGGCGCGGATCGATGGCTTTGTGAAGGAACGCTATCTCGATACCGGGCTGCTGCCGCACGCCCAGGTGCTGGTCGCGCACAAGGGCGAGATCGCGCACTTCTCCTCGCAAGGGCCAGCACGTGAGGGCGGCAAGGGAATCGACGAAAGCTCGATCTTCCGCATCGCCAGCATGACCAAGCCGGTCACTTCGCTGGCCTTCATGCAATTGCTTGAACAAGGCAAGGTCGCCTTGGAAACCCCGGTCCACCGTGTCCTGCCCGAGTTCAAGGGCCTGGGGGTCTATGCCGGCGGCGGGGGCGGGGTGCCGTTCCTGACCCGGCCTTGTGACCGCGTGATGACCATGCAGGACCTGCTGTGCCACACCTCTGGCCTGACCTATTCGTTCCAGTACCGCAGCAATATCGACCTCGCCCACCGTGAGGGCAAGCTGGAGAACTGGCACGGCAACCTGACGCTGGACGAGCTGGTCGCGGCGCTGGGCAAGCTGCCGCTGGAATTCTCGCCTGGCTCTGCGTGGAACTATTCGGTTTCGACCGACGTGCTGGGCGCGGTGGTGCAACGGCTTTCGGGCCAAAGCCTCGATGCCTATTTTGCCGAACACATCTTCCAGCCGCTGGGTATGCACGACACCGGCTTCATGGTCCCGGCGGACAAGATCGACCGGCTGACCGATTGCTACACTTTCGTGCCGGGCAAGGGCCGGACGATGCACGACAAGGGCGAAGACAGCGCCTGGAGCCACATGCCGCGCCAGCTTTCAGGCGGGGGCGGGCTGGTCTCGACCGCGCTCGACTATCACCGCTTCACCACCATGCTGCTGAACGGCGGCACGCTGGAGGGCGAGCGGGTGATCGGGCGCAAGACGCTGGAATTGATGGCGCAGAACCATCTGCCGGGCGGCGCGGACATCGCCTCTATGTCGAAGTCATTGTTCAGCGAGGAGGCCTTTGGCGGGGTCGGGTTCGGACTTGGCTTTGCGGTCAACCTCAACCCGGCGCGTTCGATGCTGCCGGGAACGATTGGCGAGTACAACTGGGGCGGGATGTTCTCGACCTACTTCTTCGTCGATCCGCTCGAACAGGTCAGCATGGTCTTCATGACCCAGCTTTCGCCCAGCAGCACTTATCCGGTCCGGCGCGAGCTCAAGACCCTGATCTATGCAGCGATGAACTGATGGCTGAGAATTCGCTGTACGAAGTGATGGGGCTGACCCGGATCGTCTCCATGGACGGCGAGGCCGGGCGTTCGTGCCTGGAGTATCGAGCCAAAGCCGAGCAGTGCCATTCGGGCGGCGTGGTGCAGGGCGGGTTCGTTTCCGGCTGGATCGATGCCGCCATGGCGCATGCGCTGATTGCCAAGCTGGGCGATCACGTGGTGCCGATGACGCTTGAGCTGAAAGTCAGCTTTCTCGCCCCGGCGCGGCCCGGCGCAGTCTTTGCCCAGGGCTGGATCGTCAAGGCCGGGCGCAAGATGGCCTTTGTCGAGGGCAGCCTGAAAGACGGCGAGGGGACCCTGCTGGCGACCGCGAGCAGCACCTTGATGCTGGCCGACCGCGGCCGGGTTGAAGCGGCGTCCCAGGCGGCGGTGGGGTGAGTGCAATGCTGCGCTTCCCCTATCCCCGACTATCCTGAGCTTGTCGAAGGACTGCCCTTCTTGGCGACGTTGGCCGAAGAAAAGGACAGTCCTTCGACAAGCTCAGGATAGTCGGGTTTGGGGATGGGGCGGTTGCGGACAAGTTTGGGAGACACTGCATGACTGACGTACGGCCCTTCACGCTCGACATCCCCCAGGTCCAACTCGACGACCTCAACCAGCGGCTCGACCTGGCGCGCTGGCCGGACAAGGAAACTGTGGCCGACTGGTCGCAGGGAACCCCGCTGGCGGTTCTGCAGGACCTCGTCGGCTATTGGCGCAATCACTATGATTGGCGGCGCTGCGAGGCGCGGCTCAATGCACTGGGGCAGTTCACAACCGAGATTCAGGGTCTCGACATCCATTTCCTCCACGTCCGTTCAGCCCGCGCCGATGCGGTGCCCTTGCTGATGACCCACGGCTGGCCGGGATCGGTGATCGAATTCATGGGGGTGATCGACAAGCTGACCAATCCGCCCGAAGGCGATCTGGCCTTCCACGTGATCGCGCCTTCGCTGCCAGGGTTCGGCTTTTCCGGCAAACCCGCCGAGACCGGCTGGGGCGTGCCCAAGATCGCCTTTTGCTGGATCGAGCTGATGCAGCGTTTGGGCTACAGCCGATGGGTGGCGCAAGGTGGTGACTGGGGCAGCGCGGTGACCGGGGCGATCGGGATTATCAAACCCGAAGGTTGCCTGGGCATCCACGTCAATATGCCGATCGCCCGGCCTGAGCCCGAAGACCTGGCCAATCCATCGCCCGCGGAGCAAAAGGCGCTGAAGGCCTTGCAGCATTACCAGGACTGGGATTCAGGCTATTCCAAGCAGCAGAGCACCCGCCCGCAGTCGCTCGGCTATGGGCTGGTGGATAGCCCCGTCGGCCTGGCGGGCTGGATCCTCGAAAAAATGTGGGCCTGGACCGACAATCAGGGCTCGCCCTACGATGCGCTGAGCCGCGACCAGATTGTCGATAACCTGATGCTCTACTGGCTTCCCGGCGCCGGCGCCTCCTCGGCGCGGCTCTATTGGGAGAGCTTCAACAGCTTCGCGCCGCTGGAATTCACCCTGCCGATGGCGATCAGCGCCTTCCCCAAGGAAATCCTGCCCGCCCCGCGCAAATGGGCCGAACGCAGCGTCAAGAATTTGGTCCACTGGGGCGAAATGGACAAGGGCGGTCACTTCGCCGCCTGGGAACAGCCCGAAGCCTTTGTCCGGGAGCTCAGGACAGCCTTTGCCCTGATGGTCTAACGCTCAAACGCCGCGCTGATCTCAAGCCCGACCTCGTCGCCGACAATCGGGATATAGCCATTGATCCCCCACAGCGACCGCTTGATCCGCGTCGTGGCGTGAAAGCCCAGGGTTTCCTTGCGGGTCAGCGGGTTCTTGCCCGCGCCGACAAATTTCGCCTCCAGCGTGACCGGGCGGGTGGCCCCGTTCATGGTCAGCCGTCCTTCGATTGTCGCGCTCTTGCCATCGGCACCGGGGGTGACCCTGGTCGAAACGAAAGTGGCGTCGGCCGGCTTGTCGCCAAAGAACTTGGCCGGTTCAGCGCCGGGGCCGGGGG
>PNJT01000053.1 GCA_013822005.1 Novosphingobium sp.
CAGCCCCTGCCGCGCGCCGCGCCTCGCCAGCGGCCTTCCTGGCCCAATCACGATGACCCAGAATGGTCGGGAAGTGCCCTAGAGCAACTTGGGCAAAACCTGACTCAAATTCCGTCTATGCTGAGCTTGTCGAAGCACTGCCCTCTTCTTCGTGCCTCGCCCGCAAACGCTCTTTGCAACAAAAATCGAGATACAAGGTGGATCGGCTATCAGGCCGAGACGGAGGGGCTTTGGACGCTGGCGTCGAAACCCCTCCGTCAGCCGCCTTCGGCGTCTGCCACCTCCCCAGATGTGCTTCGCAAATCTGGAGAGGACCTTCATGTAGCGAGGAATTCCCATGGCCTTCTGGCTTGCCGCAACCCGCGAGGGGCAGGACAGCGACTGGATCCAGCGTTTCGATCCGCGCTTCTGGACGGTCAACTTCCCGCGCCCGATGTTGGCCGCGCTGACCACCACCGCGCCCGACGCGCTGCGCGTGGACGCAACCTTTCTGCGCGAAGGCGATCTCGCCGGGATTATTTGGGATTCGGTCGATCACTTCGACCACCCGCTGCTGGCCTATGCAACCCGCCGCGACTATGCGCGCACCACGCTGAAGTTCCGCTGGAAGAGCGGCGGCGTGCTGGCGCTCAACGCAGTCAACGGCCCGACCCTGACGATCGAGGGCCGCGACGCTGCCGGGCAGCCGCGCACCTGGTATGTGCGGCTGTGGAACTATGCCCAGGGCTCGGCCAGCGATGCCCAGATCACGCTCGACTTCTCGAACCTGAACGGCGGATTTCTGCTCCCGGCTGAGGCCGATCCGGTCCATCCGGGCGACATCGACCGGATGTTCATTTCGCTGGTCGCCCCCGGCTATGTTGCGGCCAGCACCGTGCCTTTGGCCGCGCCAGCCGAAGGCTGGGCCGAGATGAGCGCGATCGCTTGCGAAGGCCACCGCGCGATGCTGGAGATCGGCGATGTGGTGGTCCCGCCGCACGGGCTTGCCATGGCGACCGCCTATGACGACGCCACCAATCAGGCGCCTGCGCGGCTGATACGCAATGCCATGCAACTTGGCTATCGCGGCTCACTGCTGCACTATGTCGGGATGAGCCATTTCATGCGGCTCAGCGCCAGCGGCGGCCAGTTTCTGGTCCCTGCCAGCGGCGATCCGCTTTGCACCCCGGCCAAGGCCTGGCACCTCAACTACCTGACCGAGGCCAAGGCCGCCGGCCTCTCGCCGATCCTTTCGCTGTCCTACGAACTGTTTGCCCAGTACTGCCCGGCTGCCTGGCAGCAGCGCGCCCACAACGGCGATCCCGCTCGCACCGGGTGGGACCCGCCTTCGGCGCTGCTCTCGCCCGCCAGCAGCGCGGCGATGGCATGGCTGCAAGGGGTCGGGGCCGGGTTCGTCGCGCTGATGAAGCAGGCCGGGGTCCCGGTGCGCTTCCAGATCGGCGAGCCGTGGTGGTGGATCATGGCCGATGGCCGCCCGTGCCTTTACGACGACGACGCCAAGACCGCTTTCGGAGGCAGCCCGGTGGAAATCGCCGATCTCAAGGCCAGCCTGTCCGCCGCCCAGCTCAGCTTGCTCGACGCCGCCGGAGCCTTGCTCGCCAGCTCGACCGCCGCGCTGCGCGATGCGGTGCGCACCGCTGCCGCGCCCGGCTCTGCCGAAGTGCTGTTGCTGACCTTCTTGCCCGGCGTGCTCAATCCCGCCATGCCCGAAGTGCGGCGGATGAACCTGCCCTTGGGCTGGGCCAGCCCGGCCTATGACCGGCTCCAGGGCGAGGACTATGACTGGCTGACTGCGGGCGCGGCTGGCCTGCGCCGTGATGCCTATGCCGCGCTCAATCTGCGGCTGGGCTATCCCGCCACAGAGCAGGACTACCTTGCCGGATTCGTGCTCGATGCCGAAGACCGCGAACTGTGGCGGCGGATCGACCTTGGCCTGGATGAAGCCGAAGCGCGCCAGGCCCATGAGCGTTTCGTCTGGGCCCTGCCCCAGGTCTGCCGCGACGGATTTGTCCGCCTGCCACCACCCAGCGACGAGGATGACATGCTGCCTTTCGACGACTTGCCCTATCCGCTCGCGCTGGGCCGCGATGCCATGGTCGTGCCCGAATTCTCCACCTCGGTCGCGGTCACAGCTTCGGGGTTTGAGCGGCGCAATTCGCTGTGGTCGAACGCGCGGCTGCGCTTCGATGTCGGCCCCGGAATCCGCTCCGAAGCGGAACTGGGCGAGCTGCTCGCCTTCTTCCGCGCCCGGCGCGGCGCGGCCCGCGGGTTTCGCTTGCGCGATCCGACCGATTTCAGTTCGAACGGGATGACTGGCACACCCAGCGCCGCCGACCAGTTGCTCGGCACCGGCGACGGCGTGCGGACCGACTTTGCCCTGACCAAGGCCTACGGCGAGGGCGATGCCCTCCAGCTCAGGCGGATCACCCGTCCGGTTGCGGCGAGCATTGTGGTGAGCCTCGACGGCGTGCCCAGCACCGCTTGGTCGCTGGCAGTAGGCGGCGTTATCCGTTTCGCCAGCCCGCCCGCCATGGGCAAGGCAGTGCGTGCGGGCTACCTGTTCGACGTGCCGGTGCGCTTTGCCGAGGACAAGCTGGAGGTCTCTGGCGCAGTCTTTGCTGCGGGCGAGGCCCCCAGCGTGCCGGTGATCGAGATTCGCGAGGCCGACGCATGAGCCGGGTCTGGTTCAGCCAGCCGCTTGAAACGGTGGCCACTTTCTGGCGCGTGGTGCGCCGCGACGGGGTGACGCTGGGCTTTACCGCGCATGACCGCGACTTGTGGTTTGACGGCGTCCTCCACCGCGCCGCGCCGGGCATGGTCCCTTCCGCGATCCGCCGCAGCGCCGGGTTCGAGGCCGACAGCGCCGAAGTGACCGGCGCGCTCAGCCACGATTCGATCAGCGCCTTCGATCTCGCCACCGGTCGGTTCGATGGCGCGCGGGTGCTGATCGGGCTGGTCGATTGGGAAAGCCTGGGGACCCATGTGGTCTATCGCGGTACGATCGGCAGCGTCGCCGAAGAGGCCGGGACTTTCTCCGCCGACCTGGTGTCGCGCAAAGCCGAGCTTGGGCGCGATCCGGTGCCGCGCACTAGCCCGGGCTGCCGCGCCGCGTTCTGCGGGCCCGGCTGCACGCTGTCGCCTGCGCGGTTCAGCCATGCGGGGACGCTGACCGCTTTTGACCTCGCCAGCAATGCGGCGACCATCTCGGTTTCAGGCACCTTGAGCAATTTCACCGGTGGGCAATTGCGCTGGCTCGACGGGCCCTATGCCGGTCTCTCCACCGGGATCGCTGGCGTGCTGGGCAGCGCCTTGCTGCTCGAGGTCCCGCTCGACCTGGTACCGCCTGCGGGAACGCGGGTGCTGCTGCGCGAAGGCTGCGACCGCACGCTCGATACTTGCGCTACCCGCTTCGCCAATGCGATCAATTTCCAGGGTGAGCCGTTCCTGCCGGGGAACGATCAGATCACCCGCTATCCATCGCCAGTCCAATGACCCCCAGAGGCCTGGCCCGCGAGGCCGAAGCTTTGGTCGGAAGCCCCTTCCGCCTCCACGGCCGCGATCCGGCCACCGGGCTTGATTGCCTGGGGCTGCTCTCCGCCGCGATGGCGCGGGCGGGCCGGCCAATCGAGCTGCCGACCGGCTATTCGCTGCGGATCACCCGGCTTGAGGCGTGGATGCCCGATCCACTGACTTGCGGACTGCGCCCGGCAAAGGGGCGCTATGCCCCCGGCGATGTGGTCCTGCTTCAGCCCAGCCCGGTGCAGTTCCACCTCGCCATCGCCGACCGCAAGCTTGGCTGGGTCCACGCCCACGCGGGCCTGCGCAAGGTCGTGCGCGACACCGCGCTTCCCGGCGGAACCATCATCCACCACTGGCGCCTGATGCGCGCCGTATAGGAACGCCCATGGCAACGCTCATTCTCTCCGCTGTCGGCTCGATCTTCGGCGGCCCGATCGGCGGCTCGATCGGGGCGCTGGTCGGACGCCAGATCGATTCGATGATCTTCAAGCCACCGGCCCAGGAAGGCCCGCGGCTGACCGAGCTCAAGATCACCACCTCAAGCTATGGCATGCCGATCGCGCGGCATTATGGCCGGATGCGGGTGCCGGGGCAGATCATCTGGTCAACCGACCTGGTCGAGCACAAGGACCAGCAGGGCAGCAAGAACGGTCCGACCGTTGTCAGCTACAGCTATTCCGCCAGCTTTGCGGTCGCGCTGTCCAGCCGCCCGCTGAAATCGGTGGGGAGGATCTGGGCCGACGGCAAATTGCTGCGAGGGAGCAGCGGCGACCTCAAGGTCGGCGGGACTTTCCGGCTCCACACCGGCGAGGGCGATCAGCCGCAGGATGCCTTGCTCGCCGCAGCCGAAGGCGCCGCGCGCTGTCCGGCCTATCGCGGGCTGGCCTATGCCGTGTTCGAGGATCTGGAATTGTCCGAATACGGCAACCGCATCCCCACGCTGACTTTCGAGGTGATCGGCGACGAGGGCGCGCTGGGGCTGGCCGCACTGCTTGAGGGAACGCTGAGCGACTTCGATGCCCAGCTGACGCTTGAGGGGATCGAGGGGATCTCGGGCGAAGGCTCGCTGCGCGAACTGCTGGGCGTGCTCGATCCGCTCTACTCGCTCGATTGCGATGCCTGCGACGACAAGCTGGTGCTGCGACCTGACCGCTTGCAGAGCGCCACAATCGCGCTGCCCCAGGCTGCCACTTCGACCAAACGCGAGGATTTCGGTGGCAACGAAGGTTTTAGTCGCAAGCGCGTGGGCGAGAGCGAGCAGCCGGTCGAAGTGCTGCGCTATTACGACGTCGATCGCGATTTTCAGCCCGGCGCGCAGCGCGCAATGGGTAAGCCCTTGCCCGGCCAGCCGCGCTCGATTGACCTTCCCGCAGCGATGACCGCCACTTCTGCACGCCGCCTCGTCGGCGATGCGGCCAAGCGCGCCGAATGGTCGCGCCAGACCATATCCTGGCGGGTGACCGAACTTGATCCGGCGGTCCGCCCCGGCGCGCGGGTAACCGTTCCCGGGCACCCCGGCAAATGGCGGGTGAGCAGCTGGGAATGGCACGATCAGGGGATCGACCTGGCGCTGTCGCGCCTCTCGCCGCTCGCTGCCTTGCCGTCCGCTGCCGACCCCGGCCGCGCCAACCCCGCGCCCGATCTTGTTTCCGCAGCGACTGTACTGGCTGCCTGCGAATTGCCGTGGGACGGCAATCCCGGTTCTTCGGTCCCGCTGATCATGGCCATGGCCTCTTCGTCGGGCGCGGGCTGGCAGGGCGCCGCGCTCTATGTCGATCAGGGTGACGGCTCGCTCCAGCTGCTGGGTTCGACCGGGCGGACAAGGGCCGCAATCGGGACCGCGCAGACCGCGCTGCCGCCCGCTTCGCCCTTGCTGTTCGAGCGCCAGCACAGCGTTACCGTGACGCTGGCCGGTGCCGACCTGACGCTTGGCGATGCCACGATGCGGCAGTTGGCCATGGGTGCCAACCGCGCGCTGCTGGGTCTCGAGATTATCCAGTTCGCCAATGCCGTCCCGCTGGGCGGCGGCCAATGGCGCCTGTCCGGGCTGTGGCGCGGGCGCGGCGGCACCGAAGCGGCGATTGCCATGCACCTCGCGGGCGAACCTTTCATCTTGCTCGACGGCAGCGGGATTGCGCTCGATCCGCAAGCGGTCGGCGAGGCCCCGGGCACCCTGCTCGCCGCGCTCGGGCTGGGCGATCCGGTGCCCGCGACCTGCCCGATCGCCTTGCGCGGCATCGGCACACGGCCGCTCGCGCCGGTCCATGGCCGGGCCGCAACCCTTGCCGATGGCGCGCTGCGGCTCAGCTGGACCCGCCGGGCCAGAGGAGCCTGGCAATGGCAGGATTCCGCCGATGTGCCGCTCAACGAGCAAGCCGAGGCCTACGCGGTCAGCTTTGGCAGCGAAACCACACTGGTCGGTTTCTGGGAGGTTTCGGCCCCCGAACTCTTGCTCGATGCCGCCAGCTTTGCCGCCTTGCTGGCCGCATCGCCCACCGGTGCCTTCCGCGTTGCCCAGCGCGGCGATCGCGGCATCTCCGCGGCGCTGGCGATTGCCCCGAACTGACCTCTCAATCTGGAGAACTTCTCGTGCCCGATCCCCTATTCGACAGCCGGACCCCGCGCTTCGACTTGCCCTTGCTGTTCGCCGGTCAGTCCCAGAAGGAAGGCTACGTCAACGAAATCACCGCACGGCTTGATGCCTTGCTGCATTGCGCGGTCGAAGCCGAACAGGCCGCTCCTCCCGCCGCTCCTGTGGACGGTCAGTGCTGGCTGATCGCGACCGGTGCCAGCGGCGAGTGGGGCGGCAAGTCCGGCCAGGTTGCCATGCGCCAGGCCGGCAACTGGCTCTATGCCCAGCCGCGCGACGGGATGCGCCTGTTCAATCGCGCCACCGGCCAGGATATGCTGTTCAACGCCGGCTGGCAGGCCGCGAGCCGCCCGGCTGCACCCAGCGGCGGGACCACCATCGACGCCGAAGCGCGCACTGCTATCGCCGCGATTGTCGCCAGCCTGACAACCGCGGGAATCATCCCCCCCAGCTGACCCCGAGGAGCCGAGTCTTGCGCGGCGAACTCGATTCGTTGCGCCGGTCGGCGTGAATTCCTGTCGTTTCATGCGATTGGCGCACGAAAACGCGACATTATTGCAACAGTTGTGAACTTTGCCCGCTTGCGCCAGCAAATCGTTGCAGTTAGACGTTTCCCCACTCGGTGGCTCAATCCTATCAAAAAGGGGAAAACACTAATGCGCAAACTCATCATTGGGATGGCGCTGGCCTCGACGGCCCTCGCGACGCCAGCTCTGGCACGCGACGATACCTGGTACGTCGAATTCGATGCCGGCGGCATGATTGTCGAAGACGCGCGCCTGACTGACAGCGTGGGAACTGAAGTTGGGGTTGCCAACTTCAAGACCGGCTATGATGTCGGCGGGATCGTCGGCTACGATTTCGGTGGCTTCCGCCTCGAAGGCGAAGTCAGCTATCGTCGTGCTGGGATGGATACGTTCACCCGCAACACGACCAGCATCACCAGCGTCACCGGCTACGGCAGCGACCTGAGCTTCATGCTCAACGGCCTGCTCGATTTCGGCGATGACGACGGTCTGCAGGGCTTCGTTGGTGGCGGTGTCGGCGTCGGCCGCGCCAAGTTCTTCTCGGCCGGCATCCCGCTCAACGATTCGGACAGCGGCTTCGCCTGGCAGGCTCTGGCCGGGATCCGTTATGCGGTGACCGACAATGTCGATATTGGCCTGAAGTATCGCTTCTTCAACCAGGACGATGTCGCTCTGGCCGGCATCCAGCAGCTTCCGCTGGACACCCGCTTCCGCTCGCACTCGCTGATGCTGACGCTGGGCTACAACTTCGGCAGCCCGGCGGCTCCGCCCCCGCCGCCTCCCCCGCCGCCGCCTCCCCCGCCGCCGCCGCCCCCGCCGCCGCCGGAACCGGCTCCGCCGCCGCCGCCGCCGCCGTGCAACAAGGGCCCCTACATCGTGTTCTTCGACTGGGATAAGTCGGACATCACGCCTGAAGCGGCTTCGATCCTCGACAGCGCGGTCACGGCCTATGGCAACTGCGCCTCGGTTCCGATCATGCTGGCCGGTTACGCTGACCGTTCGGGCAAGCCCGCCTACAACCAGGGCCTGTCGGAACGCCGCAACGCTTCGGTCACGGCTTACCTGACCTCGCGCGGCATTCCGGGCGGTGCGATCAGCAGCCAGGGCTTCGGCGAAAACAACAACCGCGTGCCGACCGCCGATGGCGTTCGCGAACTGCAGAACCGCCGGGTGGAAATCACCTACGGTCCGGGTTCGGGCATGTAAACCAAGCCTTCACAGGCAAGAGAATTGGGGGCCGGAGCAATCCGGCCCCCTTTTTGTTATGATCCAGACGAATCACCAGCCGGAGCCGTCATGAAACCCACATCCTTGCTCACCTTGATCGCTGCTGCCGCCCTTGTCTCGGCCTGTGCCAGCCTGGGTGACATTCCTGACCGACGCCTGGCCAGCGCCGCGCTCGGCCATGCGAACGGCAGCCCGGCAGGAACAGTGATCATCACCGCGGCGGGCGACAAGGTCACGATTGCGATCGCTGTGGTGGGCCTTCCCCAAGGACCGCATGGCATGCACCTGCACAAGGTGGGCAAGTGCGAGGCTCCCGGATTTACCTCGGCCGGCCCGCACCTCAACCCGAACTCCGCGCAGCACGGCATTGCCAATCCGGCTGGCAGCCACCTTGGCGACTTGCCGAACATAACCGCGAACTCGCCAGGAGCCGGTGCGGTCAGCGCGGCCTTACCTGGGACCCGCGCCGAACTGGAAGCAGCACTGTTCGATGCCGACGGCACCGCGGTCGTGGTGCACGCCGATCCGGACGACTACCGCACCGATCCCAGCGGCAACAGCGGCGCGCGAATCGCCTGCGGGGTACTCAAGCGGGCATAATACCAACCCGCAATCAAGCTTTCTCGCCTGCGCGCTCCGCCAGGGTGGCCTCGGCCTGGGGCACGGCCTTATAGGCGTAGATCAGCAGGACAACGGCAATCGGGGCGACCGCAATCAGCGAGACTATCCCGGTCCGAAGGTCGCCCACGAACTTGCCATTGACCATGCCCCCGACGAGGTCGGAAACCTGCCCGACCATGTAGGGGCCGAAGCACAGCCCGACCAGCGTGGTGCCGAGAAAGAACGAGGCCGTTGCCGTACCGCGCATGCGGGGCAGGACCAGGTCCTGCGTGGTCGCCGCCGCCGCGCCCAGCGCCGCTGAGCCAAACAGCCCGGCCAGGAAGTTCATCACATAGAACAGCAACGGATCCCAGGTTGTGTAACCAATCCAGATCGGCAGCACCGGGGCAATAACCCCGAACAGGATCACCAGGATCCGCCCGGCCGGGTTCCTGGCGCGCAAGGCATCGGCCACCCGGCCGCCGATGATGACCCCCAGAAAGCCGCTGATCGCGCCATTGGCGCCCAGCCAGAAGGCCAGCTCAGCCTTGGGCAGCTTAAGGACCTGTTCGGCATAGGGTGCCGACCAGAACGCCAGAGCATAGGCCGTCAGGGCAACCATCGAATAGCCCAGCGTGGTACAAATGAACGCCGGTGTTCCCCAGATCAGGCGGAAAGTGGCCGGGTCTTTCTGCCGCAGCACAGAGGCCCAGGAAAACACCGCATAGTAGCCCAGCGCCACGGCCGACCATTGTGGCAGGTTGCCGGTCAGCTCGATCATGATCCAGGAAAAGGCGATGAGCCCGGCAGCGACCGCCAGGTTGATCGCCAGTGCCCCAGCCCCGCGGCGGGCCGCACCGATCAGCGTGAAGGGGGGCACGATCGTCGAGAGGTCGGCGAAGAATTCGGCGAAGGGCCGGTCGGAGCTTTTGCTCGGCGTACCATCCATCGCCCCGCGGACCGGCTCACGCAAAGTAGCGACCCAAATGGCGACAAGGATTCCGGGGAGGCCAACTGCCAGGAAGGCGGCGTGCCAGCCAACCAGTCCACCCGGTCCGCCGCCGGGGTAGGCTGCATTCCAGACCTGGCTGATCTTGGCCCCGATCAGCAGCGAAACGCCGCCGCCCAGATAGAGACCCGAGGAATAGATCGCGAGCGCGGTCGCCCGCTGGCGCTTGGGGAAATAGTCCGAGATCAGCGAGTAGGCGGTCGGGCTGGCGGTTGCTTCGCCAATGCCGACGCCCATCCGCGCGAGAGTCAGGGTCAGCTGGCTGCGCGCGAAACCCGACAATGCGGTCATCGTTGACCACAGCGCCAGGCCAATGCTGAGCAGCTTCACGCGGCTCCAGTTGTCGGCCAGTCGGCCCAGCGGAATGCCGAACAGCGCATAGAACACCGCAAAGGCCGCCCCGCCCAGAAAGCCCATCTCGCTATCGCTCAGGCCAAGATCCGCCTTGATTTCCAGCGCCAGGATCGAGATGATCTGCCGGTCGATGAAGTTGAGGATGTAGACCACGACCAGGACGCTGAGCACATACCAGCTGTATCCGCTGGCGTGTTTCTCCTCACCGCCGACCTTTTGCTTTTCCAAAATTCTTCTCCCCAAAATCAGGCCGCGTAGCGGGTCGGATCGACCAGCCCGGCCTTGGCAAATCCATCTTTCCTGAGCCGACAGCTATCGCACAGGCCGCAAGCCAAACCATCTGCCTGCGGATCGTAGCACGACCAGCTCATCCCCGCGTCAAGGCCCAGTCGCGCTGCCTCGCGGGCAATCTCGGCCTTGCCGAGGTACTGCAGCGGGGCGTGGATCGTGAACTCTCCGCCTTCGGCACCGGCCTTGGTCGCCAGCCGCGCCAAATCGGCAAAACCTGCTATGAATTCGGGGCGGCAATCGGGGTAGCCCGAATAGTCGAGCGCGTTGACCCCGATGAACACATCGGCCGCGCCCAGGGCTTCGGCCCAGGCCAGCGTCAGCGACAGGAACACCAGATTGCGCGCCGGGACATAAGTGACCGGAATATCTTCCCCCACCCCGCCTTTGGGCACAGCGATATCGGCAGTCAGCGCCGAACCGCCGAACTGGCTGAGGTCGAGCGGCAGCACCACGTGGCGCTCGGCACCCAGTTCCTGCGCGATTCCCCGCGCGGCGTCGATCTCACGGCGGTGGCGCTGGTTGTAATCGATCGTCAGCGCCTGGATCCGGTAACCCGCTTCGCGCGCAAGCCCCGCACAGACCATTGAATCGAGCCCGCCCGAGAGCAAAACGACTGCCTTGCGGTCTGGTGCTTGGTGTCCTGCGGGCATGGACTTGGGCTAGCCGCTGTGTGGCGGCGTGGCAATCACCTTCAAGCGCCGGAGCAGTCTCCGACCCGCCGGGCTTCGGCGGTGATCACGAAGGGCAGGCCATCGACGATACCCTGGCTTTGCACCTGGACCAGCCGGTTGGTCTCGCGCCGGATCTCGGTCCGGCCATAGCCGCGCCCGCGGCAAGTGTATTGGACCACCACCTGCCCGGGGCTGTCGGTCACGACATAGCTTTCACAGGGCAGGCCAGGATGGCGCAGCTGGATCAGCCGCCGACCGTTTTGCAGGCAGATACGCTGCGCCGCCGCGCCGCTGCGCTCGCGCAGTTCCCAGCGCCCGCTTTCCAGCTGATCGAGCATGGCAAGCGACGGCCCGCCGCCGAAAGCCGGAGCGGCAAGAGCCATCAGGCCCGCCGCAGCGGCCTTGGCCAGTCGCAACTTGAACTTCCCCACCTGCATTGTCCTTCGCGTGATAACGCCCGCATACCTGGCCATCCGCATCCCGAATCGCTTGTATCAGCGCGTCAGGGGGCGGCCAAGCGTGCACATTTATCGACGAATGGTTTAACCTAAGCTGAAAGCTCGAACAGGCGCGAGCAGAAAGCGCAATCGACCACGATCAGCCCGTCCTCGTTGCGCATCTCGATCCGTTCGCTTTCGGGGAACTGGGCGATCACCGACCAGTAGTGCTCGATGCTGCACCGGCAGCCGCGGCTGAGCGGGCCGCTGAGCTCGAAACGAACCTCGTCCTCCTCGTGGAACAGCCGCCAGACCAGGGCTTCAAGCGAGAGATCGGGATCGACCAGTTCCTCATGGCGGGTCGATCCGGCCAGCGCCGTGACATGCTCCCACTCCGGGTGATCGAGCCGCACGTGCAGCCGCTCGCGCCCTTCCTCACCCTCAGGCAAGTGCTGGACCAGAATACCGCCCGCAACGCAGCCCGCCTTGTCGCTGCGCACGGCAACGCGGATCAGTGTGGGCACTTGCTCGGATTGGAAGAAATAGGCCTGGCAGGCCTCGGCCAGCGAAGCGCCTTCGAGCGGCACGATCCCCTGATAGCGCTGACCAGTGGTCGCCATATCGAAAGTGATCATCAGATAGCCCTTGCCGAACAAGGCATAGAGCGAGGGGTTGGCCCCCAGCGCCGCGAGCCGATCGGCATCGTGGCGGACATAGCCGCGCAGCTCGCCGCCGCGATAGTCGCAGACCAGCAGGTCGACGATCCCGGCCTCGGTCTGGGCCTGCATCGTCATCTGGCCCTCACCATCCTTCATCAGCGAGCCGATCAGCGCGGTCACTGTCAGCGCCTCGGCCAGAAGGTGCTTGATCGGCAGCGGATAGTCATGCGCGGCCAGCACCGTCTCAAGCACAGGACCCAGCCGCACCACCCGCCCGCGCGCATCGCGCGCGGGCAGGGTAAAGCTCATCACCCGGTCATAGCCGGTCTCGCCCGCTTCGATATGCGCTGGCGCGCTCACAGCTGGCCGAAGACCCAGCGCAGGATGCTTTTCTGCGCGTGGATCCGGTTTTCCGCTTCGTCCCAGACTGCCGAATGCGCCCCGTCAATTACCGCATCGGTCACTTCCTCGCCGCGGTGCGCGGGCAGGCAGTGCAGGAACAGCGCGTTGCTGGCGGCATGCGCGATCAGCGCCTCATTGACCTGGAGGGCGCCATCGCCGCGATCTTGGCCGCACTGTCAGCCTGCCCCATCGAGATCCAGGTGTCGGTCACCACGACCGCAGCCCCGGCAACCGCTTCTTGAGCGGAGCGCGTCAGCGTAATCCGCGCGCCCTGTTCGCGCGCGCGCTCCACATAGCGCATGTCGGGGTCAAAGCCTTCGGGCACCGCGATCCGGACATTGAACTTCATCAGCCCGGCCGCCTCAACGATCGAACTCAGCACATTGTTGCCATCGCCCAGCCAGGCCAGTTCGAGCCCGGGCAGCGCTTTGCCATGTTCGATGATCGTCTGCAGGTCGGCGACAATCTGGCACGGGTGCGACTGGTCGGTCAGCCCGTTGATCACCGGCACATCGGCATAATGCGCCAGTTCCTCGACCTTGGCATGATCGTGAGTGCGGATCATGATCGCATCGACCATTCGGCTGAGCACGCGGGCAGTATCGGCGATACTCTCACCGCGGCCCAATTGGGTGCTGCCCGCCTCAAGCACCAAGGCGCTGCCGCCCAGCTGGCGCATCGCCATGTCGAACGAAACGCGGGTGCGGGTCGAGGCCTTTTCAAACACCATCGCCAGCACATACCCCGCGAGCGGAGCATCGCCATCAGGCGCGCCTTTGGGCATGCCGGCGCGGTAGGCCTTGCGTTCCATCGCGTCATTGATCATCGCCGCCAGCGCATCACCGCCAGCATCCGCCAGATCGAGGAAATGCCGGGTCATGATGCGGCAGCAGGCGACTGGTAGCTCGCCGCGCCGGCCGAGAGCTTGTCGAAGAATTCGTCGATATGGCTATCGTCGATTACCAGCGGCGGAACCAGCCGCAGCGTCTGGTCGCCCGCGGCGGCGGTCAGCAGCTGATGGTTGTCGCGCAAGTGGCCGACGAATTCGCGCGGTTCGAACTTCATCCGGATCCCCAGCATCAGCCCGGTACCGCGAACCAGTTCGAACAGTTCGGGATAGTTGCCGATGAACTGTTCAAGACGGCTGCGCAGACGCTCGCTCTTGGCGCGGACATCGGCGAGGAATTCCTCGTTCGCCACCGCATCGAGCACCGCTTCACCCGCGGCCATGGCCAGCGGGTTGCCGCCATAGGTCGAACCATGGGTGCCGATCACCATGCCGCGCGCGGCCTTTTCGGTGGCGAGGCAGGCCCCGATCGGGAAACCGCCGCCCAGCCCCTTGGCGCTGGCCATCACGTCGGGCTCAATCCCGTACTGCTCGTAAGCATAGAGCGTGCCCGAACGCGCCACCCCGCACTGCACCTCGTCTAGCGCCAGCAGCAAGTCATGCTCATCGGCGAGCGCACGCAGGCCTTGCATGAACTCCATGCTGGCCGGACGGATCCCGCCTTCGCCCTGCACGGGCTCCACCAGGAAGCCCGCAGTGTTGGGCCCGATCGCCGCCTTGGCACCTTCTAGATCGTCGAAATCGACGTATTTGAAGCCTTCAAGCAGCGGGTAGAAACCCTTGTGCATCTTCTCCTGGCTCGACGCGCTGATCGTCGCCAGGGTCCGGCCGTGGAAGGCGTTCTTGAACGTGATGATCTCAAACTTGTGGTTGTTGCCGACATGCTGGTGATAGGCCCGCACAGTCTTGATCGCGCATTCGACCGCCTCGACGCCCGAATTGGTGAAGAACACCGTGTCGGCGAAAGTCAGGTCAACCAGCCGCTGGGCGAGGTGCTCGCCCTGGGGGCTGCCATAGAGGTTGGACACGTGCATCAGCGTTGCGGCCTGCTTCTGGATTGCGCCGATCAGCCCTTCGTGGCTGTGGCCCAGCGCATTGACCGCGATGCCGGCCGCAAAATCGAGGTAGCGCTGTCCGTCTTCCCCGATCAGGTGGCAGTGGTCACCGCGCACCGGGCGAAGGCCGCAGCGGGGATAGACTGGCATGAGCGGGGTGATCGACATTGCGGTTTCCTTTTTGAAAGCGGGAATTGGGGAATTCGAAAACGACAAATGGCGGCCCCGTAAAGGACCGCCATTCG
>PNJT01000054.1 GCA_013822005.1 Novosphingobium sp.
CGCTCTTCGGCTTGAAGGCGCACAGGTCCGCCACCTTGCAGCGCCAGCACTCGGGCGTTCGGGCCTTGCACACGTAGCGGCCGTGGAGGATCAGCCAGTGGTGCGCGCCGAGCCGGAAGGGTTGGGGGACCGCCTTTTCCAGCTTGGCCTCAACCTGTTCGGGGGTCTTGCCGTTGGCCAGGCCAGTGCGGTTGCCGACCCGGAAGATATGGGTATCGACCGCGAAAGTCTCCTGCCCGAACCAGCAGTTGAGCACCACATTGGCGGTCTTGCGCCCCACCCCGGGCAGCCGCACCAGTTCCTCGCGGGTGGCGGGAACCTCACCGCCGAATTCGTCAACCAGCAGCTGCGACAACGCGATCACGTTCCTGGCCTTGGAATTGAACAGGCCAATCGTCTTGATGTGTTCGCGCAGGCCTTCTTCGCCCAGCTCCAGCATCTGCTGCGGCGTCTTGACCTTGGCAAACAGCGCGCGGGTCGCCTTGTTGACCCCCACATCTGTCGCCTGCGCCGATAGCGCCACCGCCACCACCAGCTGGAAGGCATTGCCATAGAGCAGCTCGGTTTCGGGCGAAGGGTTGTCCTCCGCCAGGCGGCGGAAGAATTCGAAGACCTGGTCTTTCTTCACGGGCGCGGCGCGGCCTCCGCCGGCTTGGGATGCGCTGCCTTCCATTCCATCGCCCGCAGCACCCGGCTTTCGACCGAGGGGTGGGTGTAGAACAGCGCCTCCTGCAAGGGCGTGGGCCGCGGATAGCGGTATTCGGCGGTCTTGACCAAGGAGCTGGCCAGCGCATCGGGCTCATTCACCGTTTTCAGCGAATAGGCATCGGCCTCTTTCTCGCCAATTCGGGTCAGGCTGTTGGTTACCGGCGTGACCAGCAGCCCCAGCACTGCACCAACCGCCATGAACACCGGCAATCCACGCGCTTCGCCCAATTGCGCGTCGCTGCCGAGCAGCCGTGCCGCCGGAGCAAACAGGCGGTTGAGCAGATAGAAAAACAGCATCGCGAGCAGCGGCATCACCACCACCGAACGCCAGGCATGGCCGAGTTTATAATGCCCCGCCTCATGCCCGGTGACCGCCCGGACCTCAGCCAGCGACGCTTCCTTCAGTGCGACATCGGAGATCGCAATCCGCGCCGCCGGACCAATTCCGGTGACATTGGCAGTGAACCGTTCGGACTGGCGCGAACCATCGTACATGAAGATCCGGTCATGCGGGATCGCAACATCGTCGGCGATCTTCTCCAGCGCGGTGCGGACTTGGCCCGGCGGCACCGGCTCGTACTTGTTGAACAGCGGGGCGATCAAACTCGGGCCGACCAGCAGCATGAATATCACAACACTCGCGGCAAACCCGCCGCCCCACAGCCACCAGCGCGCGCCAGTCTTGCGGATCAACGCATAGATCCCAAGCAAGAACAGCGCGCCGAGCACGATCTCGAAAACTTGGCCAAGCGCCCACTGACCGAGAAAATCGCCCAAAGGCTGTTTGGAGAGGCCATAGGCATGTTGGCGCTGCCATTCGGTGTAGAGCGTCCAAGGCAAAGTCAGCAGATCGGCAATTGCAATGTAAGCCGCGCTCACTGCCAAGGTCATCAAGGCCCAGCTTCGCTTCGACAGTCGGCTCGTCACCCGATCGAGCAGATGGGACCGCACGATCAGCCAGGCCACCAACAGCGAAACTGCGAGCCCCGCAAACAGCAAGATGTGGTTGCCAAGAGTATAGGCCTGCGCCTTGGCCAGGGCTTCGGCGCCGAGGCCGTCGATATATCGGGCGGTTTCCTGTGCGGGTGTCATCTTTCTCTCCCCTCAAACTGTATTAACTTGATAATACAGCTCCGCCCTTTGCGGTCAAGTCATCAGTCTTTTTCTTCGCCCCGGTGCCTTTGCATGGCATCGGAAAAGGCTGCGGCCATGATCCCGGTGGGCATGGCGACCAGCCCGATCCCGGCCAGCGCGACGATCGAAGCCATGACTTTGCCCAAGGGCGTGATCGGCGAAACATCGCCATAGCCGACCGTCGTCAGCGTGATGATCGACCACCACAGCGCGCGCGGGATCGATCCGAACTTGTCGGGCTGGACATCGCCTTCGGCGAGGTACAGCGCGGCCGCCCCGAACAGCAGCAAAAACGTGGCAAGCGAGATCGTGACATAGAGCTCATAGCGCCGGTCATGGATCGCCCGGGCCAGATCGTGGAAGGCGCTGGAGAACCGCCCGAGCTTGGCCAGCATCAGCAGCCTGAGCAACCGCGCCAGCCGCAGCACGGCCACTCCGGGCATCAGCATCGGCAGCAGCGTAACCACCAGCACCGCCAGATCGACCAGCCCCAGCGGCGAGAGAATGAAGCGGAGGCGCTTGCGGCCTGCCGATCCTGCTTCCGGGTTCTCGGGCGCGGTCCAGATCCTTGCCGCATATTCCAGCGCAAAGCAGGCCCCGAACACATATTCGAGTGCATTGAGCTGAACGCCGAACCGGCTCTCGATTTCGGGCTCGGTCGCGACAATCGAACAGGTCACCGCAGCCACGATCACCACAACCAGCAGCCAGTTAACCAGCGAGAGCCGCCCGTCGCCAACCGGATCGCCCGATAGCTGAAGCCATGTGCGCTGGCGCAGGCTGGGGGTCACAGCCCCAGCACCTCGGGCATGGTGTAGCGGCCCAGCCCCTTGCCGATCAGCCACTGCGCCGCGCGCACCGCACCGCGGGCGAAGATGCTGCGGTCTTCGGCGAGGTGCGAGAGGCTGAGCCGCTCGCTGTCGCCGAGGAACAGCACCGAATGGTCCCCCGCCACGCTGCCGCCGCGCAGGCTCGCAAAGCCGATGTCGCCGCTGATCCGCGCGCCGGTGATCCCGTCGCGACCGCGCGCAGAATGGCCCGCCAGGTCGATCCCGCGCCCCTTTGCCGCCGCCTCGCCCAGCAGCAGTGCAGTGCCCGATGGCGCATCGACTTTCATCCGGTGGTGAGTCTCGGAAATCTCGATATCCCAGTCCTCACCCAGCTTGCTCGCCGCCTCGCGCACCAGATGGGCCAGCAAGGTGACGCCGAGCGAGGTGTTGCCGGTCTGCAGGACGGGGATGCTCTCGGCAGCGGCATCGCACAGCCAGTGGTGGCGTTCTTCCAGGCCGGTGGTGCCGACCACGATCGGAACGCGCGCCGCCATGGCCGCATCGAGGTTGCCCTCCAGCGCGGCCGGGGCCGAGAAATCGACCAGCACGTCGCTGGCAGCGGCCAGTGCGGCCAGATCGCCGTCCTTGTCGATCCCGCCGGCCCGTTCCTCGCCCGCCGCCGCGATCGCTGCGGTCAGCGCTGCTCCCATGCGCCCTGCGCTGCCGATGATGCCGATTCTGGCCATTGCCTGTCCCCTTCGATCCGTGCTTCATGGCCGCGATGGGCCAATACCGCAACATCGTGATCCTGACCGGCGCGGGCATATCCGCCGAAAGCGGGATCGACACCTTTCGCAGTGCCGGCGGCCTGTGGGAAAACCACCGGGTCGAGGATGTCGCGACGCCGGAGGCTTTCGCGCGCGATCCGCGGCTGGTGCAGCGGTTCTACGACATGCGCCGCGCGGCAATTCAGGAGAAGCTGCCCAACCCCGCGCACGAGGCGCTGGCCCGGCTCGACGCCGTATGGACCGGCAAGCTGCTGATCGTAACGCAGAACGTCGATGACCTGCACGAACGTGCCGGGGCCCGCCGTCTGATCCATATGCACGGCGAGCATCTGAAAGCCTGGTGTACTTTGTGCGACATCCGCCACCTCTGGCGCGGGCCTTTGCTCGACAATCCGTCCTGCCCGGCCTGCGGCGGACATGCCCTGCGCCCCGACGTGGTCTGGTTCGGCGAGATGCCTTACCGCATGGACGAGATCCATGCCGCCTTGCGCGAGGCCGACCTGTTCGTCTCGATCGGCACCTCGGGCGCGGTCTATCCGGCGGCGGGCTTCGTCCAGAACGCGCTTGAGCTCGGCGCGCGGACGCTCGAACTTAACCTCGAGGAAAGCCAAGGCTCGCGCCTGTTCCACGAAACCCGGCTGGGCCCGGCGAGTGAGGTGGTTCCGGCCTGGGTGGATGATTTGCTAGCGGACGCCTGAGCACCCGCTGCATTCCGAATCCTTGGCAATCCGCAGCGTCCGCAAACTCGGCACAAGCCCCTCGAACAAGTGCAGCTTGCCCCACTGCGGATCGCCCAGCGTGGCCTTGCCCTGCACCAGCACCCGAATCGCCTGCATCGCCGCGAAGGCCCCGATCATGCCAACCATCGCCCCCAGCACGCCATCGGCGGCGCAGGTATCGCAGTCCGCGGCATCGAAGGCATCGCCCACGAAGCAGCGGTAGCAACTCTCATCGGCCAAATGCCCAGCAAAGTTCGCGACCTGCCCCTGGAACCGCCCAATCGCCGCGCTGGTTAACGGGATTCCAAGTGCCACACAGGTGTCCGACACGGTGAGACGAGTCGCGAAATTGTCACTCCCGTCGAGCACAAGGTGGGCACCCTCAAGGAGCCGCGCCGCGGTGTCCCCCCCGACCGTCCCCACGCTGGCGCGCACCTTGAGGGAACCATCGAAGCGCCGCACCCATTCGGCCGCAACTTCGGCCTTGGCGCGGCCAATGTCAGCCTCGGTGAAAATGGTCTGGCGCTGGAGGTTGGACATATCGACCACATCGCGGTCAATCAGGGTCAGCGTGCCGATCCCGGCTGCCGCCAGGTATTGCAAGGCGGGAGATCCGATCCCCCCGCAACCCACCAGCGCGACGTGCGCGCCCGCCAGCGCCACTTGTCCCGCGCCGCCCAGTTCAGGCAGCACGATATGGCGAGCAAAGCGGTCGAGGCGGTCGGGTGGGAGTTCCATGCTGCATGGCCTTATGCCAACCTGGCGGTTGGGCCAAGGGCAGGCAGCGAAATGGGTTCACGCGGAGACGCGGAGACGCGGAGGAGTTGGGCCAATCCGCGAAGCAGCTCACCATTCCACGGTCGTGCCACGCGGAAGGCAACCATAGGAAAGCGGCTTTGCCGCATTCACCAATCCTCCGCGTCTCCGCGTCTCCGCGTGAACCCAAAAAACGAATCCCTTGCCGCCCCGCCCGCGATGCGGCACTTAATCGGGCAATTAAGCCAAGAAAATGGGATGAGCGATGCATTATGCCGAATTGCGCGCGGTGCGCGAGGAACTGACCGGGCCGGGCGGGCAGTTCGAGATTACCGAAGAAGAGATCCTCGGCCACCGCATCAAGACCTTCAAGAACCAGCCGCCATCGGTGCGCGAGTTCTGGCTTTCGACGATCGTCTGGGGAGACCGCCCCTACCTGATCTATGAAGGCGAGGTGCTGACTTACGCTCAGGCCCACGCCCAGGCCGCCGCGCTGGCCGCCTGGCTGGTCGAACAAGGCGTTGAGCCCGGGGACCGCGTTGCCATTGCCATGCGCAACTACCCCGAATGGATGATCGCCTATTGGGCCTGCCTCTCGATCGGTGTCGCCGCGGTGGGCATGAACGCCTGGTGGACCGGTGAAGAGCTGGACTACGCACTTAGGGACTCGGCCCCCAAGGCGCTGATCGCCGATGCCGAGCGGCTGGCCGGCTATCGCGCAATCGCGGGGCTGCCCGGCGGGCTCAAGCTGGTCGGGGTACGGCTGAACGACTGCCCTGAAGATGTCACTCCCTGGGCCGAAATCGTCGCCAGCGGCAGCGCCATGCCCGCGGTCAGCGTCGATCCCGAAGCCGACGCCTGCATCTTCTACACCAGCGGCACCACCGGCTTTCCCAAAGGCGCGCAGCTGACCCACCGCGGCTGCGTCGCCAACCTGATGAACATGCTCTATTCAACCACCGCCCAGACGCTGGCGACCGAGCGTGCGACCGGAGTGGCCCCGTCCACCGACGCCCCGATCCCGGTCTCGCTGCTGACCACGCCCTTGTTCCACGTCACCGCCAACAATTGCGGCGCTTACCTGACGACAGCAGCCGGCGGCGCGATCGTGCTGATGCGCAAATGGGATGCCGGCGAAGCCTTGAGGCTGATCGAACGCTATGGTGTCACCGGAGTTGGCGGTGTGCCGATCATGGCGCGTGAGATCATCAACCATCCCGATTTCGCCAAGACCGATACGTCCACCCTCACCGGCCTGTCCGGCGGCGGCGCGCAAGTCCCGCCCGAGCAAGTCGGCGAGATCGCCCGCAAGATGCCCGCCACCAGCCCGACCACCGGCTATGGGATGACCGAAACCTGCGGGATCATCACCTCGGTCGCGGGGCCTTTCTTCATCGACCGGCCCGACAGCGCCGGACCCTATATGCCCAGCTTCGATGCCAAGGTTGTCGATGACGAAGGCAACGAACTGCCGCTGGGCGAAGTGGGCGAGCTGTGGGTGCGCGGCAGCCCGGTGATCAAGGGCTACCTGGGCCGCCCCGATGCCACCGCCGAGACGATCACCCAGGGCTGGCTCCACACCGGCGACATCGCCCGGATCGACGCAGACAAATTCGTCTATATCGTCGATCGCAAGAAGGACCTGGTGATCCGCGGCGGCGAGAATATCAGCTGCACCGAAGTCGAGGCCTGCATCTATCGCCACCCGGCGGTAGCCGAATGCAGCGTGTTCGGCGTCAAGGACGAACGGATGGGCGAAGAAGTGGGCGTCGCGGTGTTCCTCAAGCCTGACCACGGACTCGATGAAACCGACCTCAAGAAGCACTGCCTCGACCACATGAGCAAACACAAGGTCCCGCGTTACGTCTGGTTCATGGACGAACCGCTGCCAAGGAACGCCAGCGGCAAGTTCCTGCGGCGGGAATTGCGCGAGGCGCTGAGCGCGGCGGTGGCGGCAACCTGAGGAGCGTTTTCAAATGGGTGATCTGGACGGACGCATCGCGCTGGTGACCGGCGCCTCTCGCGGGCTGGGCGCTGCGGCTGCGCGGGCTTTGGCTGCGGCCGGGGCCAGGGTGGCGGTAACCGATCTGGCCGCGCCGGAGGACTTGGCGGCTGAGATCAGCGGGATTGCCCGGGCCCAGGATGTGACCAGCGAGGGCGACTGGGCCGCGACAATGGACTGGCTGCGCGCCGAGGCGGGCGGGCTCGACATTCTGGTCAACAACGCCGGGTTATGGCTGTTCAGGTCGATCCTTGAGACCACGCTGGAGGATTGGCGGCGGCTGCATGCGGTCAATGTCGAGGGCGTGTTTCTGGGGACCCGCGCCGCCGTGCCCTTGCTGGCCGAGCGCGCACATTTGTGGCGCGGGGGAACAGCGATCGTCAACTTGTCCTCGGTCGCCGGGATCGAGGGTGCGGCCGGCGCCACCTGCTACAACAGCACCAAGGGCGCGGTGCGGCTGTTCACCAAGGGCTGCGCCAAGGAACTGGCGGCAGCGCGGATCCGCGTGAACTCGGTCCACCCCGGGGTGATCGATACCCAGATGGGCCGGATGTTGATCGACGACTTTGCCAAGGCGCAAGGCGTGGGCGACAACGAAGTGCTGGCCTCCGTCTCTGCCTTGCACCCACTGGGCCATCTGGGCGAGCCGCAGAACGTCGCCGATGCGGTGGTGTTCCTCGCCAGCGACCGCGCAGCCTTCAGCACCGGCAGCGAGCTGATTGTCGATGGGGGGCTGTCGGCCTGAGGACAAGCCGGTGCACAACCCTGTTGAAGGGCTGTGCACTGGCTGGTGATGGCTGGTTGAAAGCGGCCTAGCTCTCCAATTGCCGCAGCAATGACCGCACGTCGCCGTCCATGTCGGCATCGCGGGTGCGCAGGTCTTCGATCAGGCGCACGGCATGGATCACAGTCGAGTGGTCGCGTCCGCCGAACTTGCGGCCGATTTCGGGGTAGCTGCGGGGTGTGAGCACCTTGGCGAGGTACATCGCCACCTGGCGCGGACGCACCACCGCGCGGGCGCGGCGTTTGCTGGCCATTTCGGTCCGGTCGACCCGGTAGAACTGGCAGACGGTGCGCTGGATCTCGTCGATCGTGATCCGGCGGCGGTTGGCCGAGAGGATATCGGTCAGCTGCTCTTCGGCGAGCTGGAGCGAGACGGCCTGGCCAGTCAGCTGGGCATAGGCGATCAGCTTGTTGAGCCCGCCCACCAGTTCGCGCACGTTGCGGTTGATCGTGCGGGCCAGGAATTCGATCACGTCAGCCGGGACATGGGTCGGGCTGAAGCGCTGGAGCCGGTGTTCGAGGATCGAACGGCGCAGCTCGATATCGGCGGGCTGGATATCGGCCACCAGGCCCATGCTGAGCCGGCTGAGCAGGCGCTGCTCGACCCCGTCGAGTGCCTGCGGGGCGCGGTCGGCGGCGAAGACCAGCCGCTTGCCTTCGGCCAGCAGTGCGTCGATCGTATAGAGCAGTTCTTCCTGGGCACTTGCCTTGCCGATGATGAACTGGATGTCATCGACCAGCAGCAGGTCAAACCCGCGCAGCCGCGCCTTGAATTCGATCGTCTGGTTCTGGCGCAGCGCCTGGACGAATTCGACCATGAAGCGTTCGGCCGAGCAATAGAAGATCCGCGCGCGCGGGTGTGCCGAAAGGTAAGCATGGCCGATCGCGTGAAGCAGGTGGGTCTTGCCCTGGCCGGTCGCCGCCTTGAGATAGAGCGGGGCGAACTGCGGGGTTTCGGTCGCGGCCATGCGCTGTGCGGCATTGCTGGCCAGCACGTTGGCACTGCCGGTGACGAAAGTGGTGAAAGTCAGCGAGGGATCAAGCCCGATCGAGGCCATGCCCAGACCGTTGGCACCCAGCCCGCCCAGTTCGGCCGCGCCCATGCCCAGGGCGTCGCCCGGCAAGCTGGCCGGTGCGCCATCGTTGGCGGCGCGTCGGCCGCCCTCGGGTGAACCAAAGCGCAGACCCTGCGGCGCACGGCGTCCCGGCAAGACCGAGATGCGAACGTTGCGGACATCGGGGCGGGCGATCTTCCAGGCCAGCGAAAGCCGGTCGGCAAAGCGGTCCGAAACCCAGCTGGCCGAAAATTCGGTCGGCAGGTAAAGCTCGAGCGTGCCGTCATCCTTGCAGAAACTGCCCAGCTGGATCGGCTTGATCCACTGCTGGTGCAACTGCTGGCCCAGGTCCTTGCGAAGACCCTGGCTGATGTCGGCCCAGTCCGCAGCGAGGTCGAGGGCTTCCTGTTCCTCGCGCATGCGCTCCTCTTCCGATTTTTCGTCGATGGCAGATGGCTTCCCCTGCGATCCGCCGATACCCATTTCCGTCACCCGATTCGCCCCCGAATCCAAAATACTTCCCATGCGCAAAACCGCGCACAACCCAGCCGGATGCCCGAATTCCCGGCCTTCAACCACATTCTGTCTTGTGAAACCGGCAAAGGCTGAACGCCCCGCTGGCCTGGGCCGATTTATGGACGCTTCACGGCAGAGGGCAAGCGCCGCATCGTAAAAAAACTGAAATAAATGCCCTTGACTCTGGGCGACCCACGTAAATCCTTACCCGGCCATTAACTAGTTGGTTTTCATACACTTAGCGATATGCAGCTGCGAATCGCGGGATTCCATAGCCTTAGTGCAGCGCACCATTTTCATTGCAGCGCACAACGAAAAGGGCCGGCTGCCCAAGCACCGGCCCAATCGGGATTTCGTTCCGTTTTCGTCCCACCGATGCACCCCGCGTGGATGCGAATCGGGAGCCGCGACGGCGAATCAGAGTGCAGTGACTCGCTTGGTCAAGCGCGACAGCTTGCGTGCAGCGGTATTCTTGTGGAGTACGCCGCGAGCAACACCGCGGGCCAGTTCCGGCTGCGCAGCCTTCAGAGCTTCGGCAGCAGCGGTCTTGTCACCGCCGTCGAGCGCGCTTTCGACCTTCTTTACGAAAGTGCGGATGCGACCGATGCGGTTGCCGTTGATCTCGGCGCGCTTGTCGTTGCGGCGGATGCGCTTCTTGGCTTGCGGCGTATTGGCCATGTTCGTCCTTAGAAAACTCGTGCAAAATGGGGCCCCGATATGGAATCGGACCCGCGGGAAGCGCGGCCCTTAACTGTGCGTCCGCGAATCGTCAAGCATTCCCCTTACTTCTGGCATTTTCCGCAATGCCAGGTGCTGCGCCCGCCCTGGGCCAAGCGCAGGACCGGGGCGCCGCAGCGCGTGCAGGGCTGGCCGTGGCGGTCATAGACGTCGAACTGCTTGGAGAAATAGCCCAGCTGCCCGTCAGGCTGGGCATAGTCACGCAAGGTCGATCCGCCCGCTGCGATCGCCTCGGCAATCACCGCCTTGATTTGCGGCACCAGGCGTTCAAGCGCGGGCCTGCTGACCTTGCCCGCAGCCTTGCCCGGGGCGATCCCGGCACGAAACAGCGCTTCGCAGACATAGATGTTGCCCAGCCCCGCAACCACCCGCTGATCGAGCAGCATCAGCTTGATCGCGGCGCTGCGGCCCTTGAGAGCCGTCTTGAGGTGTGCAGGCGTCAGTTCATCGCCGACCGGCTCTGGCCCCAGCGCAGCGAAGGCCGGCCATTCCGCCAGCCCCGCTTCCTCGACCAGATCGACCGAGCCGAAGCGGCGCGGATCGCATAGCGACAGGCGATGACCGGCTGTCGTCTCCAGCACCAGGTGATCGTGCTTGCCCAGCTCCTCGGGTTCGATCCGCCAGCGCCCCGACATGCCGAGGTGGAAGACCATGGCCTGCCCGCGGTCGGTATGGATCAGCCCGTACTTGGCGCGGCGGCCCAGCCCGGTGACCGTCGCCCCGGTCAGCACTTGCACCAGATCGGGCGGGAACGGTCGGCGCAAGTCAGCCCGGCGCGTCTCGACCCGGGCGAGCCGCGCGCCATCAAGATAGCGCGCCAGGCCGCGCACGGTGGTTTCGACTTCGGGAAGCTCTGGCATCGCTGCTGGCTAGGCAAGCCTCGGTGACGGAGCAATACGTTTCGTATTGCAACTTAACCCGCGCCACGCTAGCAGGGCTGCGACAAGACCATCCCCGGGAGAATCGACAAATGCACAGCGCCACCGTTCCGGCCTTCATCGCCATGCTCAGCAATATCAAAGGCTGGCTCGACAAGGCCGCCGCGCAGAAGGACGAAGCCGAACTGATCAAGGCCAGCCTGGCGCCCGACATGTTTGCGCTGGCCCGTCAGATCCAGATCGCCTCCGACGCCGCCAAGGGTGCCGCCGCGCGCCTGACCGGTGTGGAAGCCCCGGCCATGCCCGATACCGAAGCCAGCTTTGCCGAGCTCAAGCAACGCTGCGACAGGACGATCGCTTTCCTGCAGTCGGCCGATGCTGCGGTCTATGATGCAGGGCTCGCGAGCGAAGTCGTCATCACTTTCCCCAACGGGGCTGGCCTTCGCTTTGACGGCGCGACTTTCCTGACCGGTTATGCGCTGCCCAACTTCTATTTCCACGCCTCGATGGCCTATGCGATCCTGCGCAGCCAGGGCGTCGATCTGGGCAAGCAGGACTTCCTGGGCCACCTGGGCCAATACATGTTCCCGCCGCCCGCAAACGCATAGATCCTGCACACGCTTTCACTGGCACCGCGCCATGCTTGCCGCTAAGGCGCGGTGCCATGAATGACAAAGTATCCTTTGGCTACGAGACGGTCGATGCCGCCGATAAGGCCGAGCGTGTTGGCGCGGTCTTTTCATCGGTCGCCAAGAAGTATGACGTGATGAACGACGCCATGTCGGTGGGCATGCACCGGCTGTGGAAGGACAAGTTCGTCCGCCGGGTCAAACCGCGCGTGGGCGAGCAGATTCTCGACATGGCCGGCGGCACCGGCGACATTGCGTTCCGCATGGCGCGCGAGGGTGCCGCCGTTACCGTCTCCGACATCAATCAGGACATGCTCGATGTGGGCATCGAACGGGCAATGGAGCGCGGCTTCGACGAGCTGGTCTGGTCACGCCAGAACGCCGAGGAACTGAGCTTCCCGGACCGCTTCTTCGATGCCTACACGATCGCTTTCGGGATCCGCAACGTCACCCACATCGACAAGGCGCTGGCCGAAGCGCACCGGGTGCTGAAGCACGGCGGGCGGTTCTTCTGCCTCGAATTCTCGACCACCGAATGGCCGGGGTTCAAGGAAGTCTATGACCTCTATTCGCACAAGCTGGTCCCCAGGATCGGCGAAGCAATTGCCGGCGATGCAGAAAGCTATCGCTATCTGATCGAATCGATCCGCCGCTTCCCGCCCATGCCCGAATTCGAGGGCATGATCCGCAAGGCCGGGTTCGCCCGTACCAGGGTCGAGCCGATCCTGGGTGGGCTGGTGGCCATTCATTCGGGGTGGAAGATTTGAGGCGCTCCCTTCCAGTCCCCCTCCCGCTTGCGGGAGGGGTTAGGGGTGGGCCAGAGTCCGACTCACCCACCCCCAACCCCTCCCGCAAGCGGGAGGGGAGAAAATGACCCGTTCGACTGTCCATATCCTGCGCCTGCTGCGCTGGGGCCGCACGCTCGCCAGGCACGGCGCGCTGCGCGGGATCGAGCGCGATCCCAACACCCCGCCGCAGGTCCGCCGACTGGTGCGTGTGGCCCGCCTCGGCACGTTCCAACCGCGCGAGCCCGACTATGCCGGGGCTTTCCAGGCGGTCGGCCCGGCGGCGATCAAGCTGGGCCAGACCCTGGCCACCCGCCCCGACATCGTCGGCGACAAGGCCGCGAACAACCTGCTGCTGCTGCAGGACAGCCTGCCGCCGGTCCCCTTCGCCGCGATCCGGCGCGAGATCGAGAGCAGCTTTGCGAGGCCGCTTGAGGACCTGTTCGCCAGCATCGAGGAAGTGCCGGTCGGCGCGGCCTCGATCGCGCAGGTCCACAAGGCGGTGACCACCGACGGGCGCACGGTCGCGGTCAAGGTGCTGCGTCCGGGGATCCGCGAGAAGTTTGGCGCGGATATCCAGACCTACGAATGGGCCGCCGCGCATCTTGAAGCACTGGGCGGCGAGCCTGCGCGGCTGCGTCCGCGCATGGTGATCGCCAATTTCAAGCGCTGGACCCTGCGCGAGCTTGACCTGCGGCGCGAGGCAGCTTCGGCGAGTGAACTGGCCGAGGTGATGACCGGCGTCGAAGGCTACCTGGTTCCAGGGATCGATTGGGACCGGACCAACGGCAAGGTGCTGACGATCGACTGGATAGACGGGATCAAGATCAGCGAGATCGAGGCGCTCAGGGCCGCCGGGCATGACTTGCCCGCGCTGGCCCAGCATCTGGTGCTGACGTTCCTCAACCAGGCGATCAGCCACGGCTATTTCCACGCCGACATGCACCAGGGCAACCTGTTCGTGCAGGCCGATGGTACTATCGCCGCGATTGATTTCGGGATCATGGGCCGGATCGATCGGCGCGCGCGGCTGTGGCTGGCCGAGATCCTCTACGGCCTGACCACCGGCAATTACCGCCGCGTCGCCGAGATCCATTTCGAGGCGCAATATGTGCCGAGCTACCACTCGGTCGCCGAATTCGCGACCGCCTTGCGCGCCGTGGGCGAGCCGACGCGCGGGCGGCCGGTGAGCGAGCTGTCGGTCGGGCAAATGCTCGATTCGCTGTTCGCGATCACCCGCGAATTTGACATGCAGACCCAGCCGCACTTGCTGCTGCTGCAAAAGACGATGGTGATGGTCGAGGGGCTGGCGACCCAGCTCAACCCGCGGATCAACATGTGGGACGTAGCCTCGCCCTATGTGAAAGGCTGGATCCGCGACGAACTGGGGCCCGAAGCGGCGATTGCCGACCGCCTGCGCAAGGATGCCGAAACGCTGCTGCGGCTGCCCGATCTGGTCCGCCGGATCGAGGACAAGTTCCCGCCCAAGGGCGGTGCCCCCGATGCCCCGCCGCTGCCTGCGGTCGAGCTGGTGTGGGACCGCAGGAAAGACACGCAGCGCTGGCCGGGGTACCTGTTGGCGGCCGCACTGGGCGGCGGCGCACTGTGGGCGGCACAGATGCTTAGCTGGCTTTAGGTCATGGAGCTCGACGCGCTGCTCGCGCACTTTTTCGGGACCGCGGATCCGTCCAGCCTTACTGAATCCGAATACGACCGCGCGATCGAACGGCTCAAGATCGGCTTTGGTGTCGAACGCGAGCCCGGCCGCAAGTTCGCCTTGTGGTGCCTGATGGATGCACTGGAGGTCGCGCCGCTGCCCGCCGATGCCTTTGCCAAGGAACCGCAGTTGAAAGCTGCTGCGGAGGACTACCTCAAGGCGGCGTTCCGGATGGAACGGTTCGGTCCGGAGGCTTAGCGGGCCGCGTTCTCGCCTTTGGCGTCACGTTTTGGGGTGATGGCTGGATAAGGAGTTCACGC
>PNJT01000055.1 GCA_013822005.1 Novosphingobium sp.
GCAATCCCCTCACGCAGCGGCACCCTGGGCTGCCAGCCCAGCGCGGCAAGGCGTGAGCTATCCATCAGTTTGCGCGGGGTGCCGTCGGGCTTGCTTGGATCGGTCACCACCGGCCCGTCATAACCCAGCACTTCCATCACCGTGTGCGTCAGCTCCAGGATCGAAACATCGCTACCCGAGCCGACATTGACATGCAGTGCATCCGAATAGTGCTGCATCAGGTGGACACAGGCGTCAGCGCAGTCATCGACGTAGAGGAATTCGCGGCGCGGGGTGCCGGTGCCCCAGACCGAGACTTCGCCGCCCGAAAGCTTGGCTTCGTGGACCTTGCGGATCAGCGCGGGCATCACGTGGCTGCCTTGCGGATCGTAATTGTCGCCCGGGCCATAGAGGTTGGTCGGCATCGCGCTGATGAAATCGCAGCCGTATTCGCGGCGGTAGGCCTCGGCCAGTTTGATCCCGGCGATCTTGGCAATCGCGTACCATTCATTGGTCGGCTCAAGCGGACCGGTCAGCAGCGCCTCCTCGCGGATCGGCTGCTCGGCGTGCTTGGGATAGATGCAGCTCGATCCCAGGAACAGCAGCTTTTCCACCCCGACCGATTCGCTCGCGGTCAGCACCGCGGTTTCGATCAGCAGGTTGTCGCGCAGGAATTCGACCGGGCGGCTGTCATTGGCGAGAATCCCGCCGACCCGCGCCGCGGCCAGGAACACCGCCTGCGGGCGGTGCCCATGCATCCAGCCCAGCACCGCGCGCTGGTCGGTCAGGTCGAGCTCGTCGCGCCCCACGGTCAGGACCTCGCATTGCTCCTGCGCCAGCCGCCGCACAAGCGCAGAGCCAACCATGCCGCGGTGCCCCGCGACCCAGACCCGCTTGCCTTCAAGCGAATAGCTCATTTCAGCGCCGCCAGATCGGCCTCGACCATTTCGCGCGCCAGCTCGCGCACCGGGATCTTGGGCTCCCAGCCCAGCACGTCGCGGGCCTTGCTGGCATCGCCGATCAGCAAATCGACTTCAGTGGGCCGGAAATAGCGCGGATCGACCGCGACGCGCAGCGCGCCGGTCGCGGTGCAGAAGCCTTGCTCCTCCACCCCCGCGCCGCGCCATTCAAGCGTGATCCCGGCATCGGCGAAGGCCCATTCGACGAACTGGCGCACCGTGGTGGTGACCCCGGTCGCCAGCACATAGTCGTCGCCCCTGTCCTGCTGGACCATCGCCCACATCCCTTCGACATATTCGCGGGCATGGCCCCAGTCGCGCTGGGCATCGAGGTTGCCGAGGTAAAGTACCTCCTGGTTGCCCAGCGCTATCGCCGCAGCGGCGCGGGTGATCTTGCGCGTGACGAAAGTCTCACCGCGCAAGGGGCTTTCGTGATTGAACAGGATCCCGTTGGAGGCGTGGATGCCGTAGGCCTCGCGGTAATTGACCGTGATCCAGTAGGCATAGAGCTTTGCCGCGGCATAGGGACTGCGCGGATAGAACGGCGTTGACTCGCGCTGCGGCACTTCCTGGACCAGCCCGTAAAGCTCCGAGGTTGAGGCCTGATAGAACCGGCACTTGTCTTCCAGCTTGAGGATCCGGATCGCTTCGAGCAGCCGTAAGGTTCCCAGCGCGTCGGAGTTGGCGGTGTATTCGGGCGTCTCGAAACTGACCTGGACGTGGCTCTGCGCGCCAAGGTTATAGATCTCGTCGGGCTGGACCTCCTGAACCACACGGATCAGGTTGGTGGCATCGGTCAGATCGCCGTAATGCAGCGTGAAATTGGGCGCAGGCATGTGCGGGTCCTGGTAGATATCGTCGATCCGCCCCGTGTTGAACGAGCTGGAGCGCCGCTTGATCCCGTGGACGCGGTAGCCTTTGGCGAGCAGCAGCCGCGCCAGGTACGCCCCGTCCTGTCCGGTCACCCCGGTGATCAATGCCGTCTTGCCGCTCACTTTGCGCCCTCTTTCGAATATTGCTGCACTATCTTGACGATCCCGGCGCGGAGCGGGCCGTGTTTGTCGTCGGCGGTCTTGCCGAGCCGCACCACGGTCACCGCGCGCGACCGATCAACTACCACGAACTGGCCGAGATGGCCGTTCATCGAGAATGCGGCGGCAGGCAGGCCCTCCCACATCCTCGGCGCGCCGCCTTGCGGCCAGTTGAGCCAGGTCTGAAAGCCATAGGCCTTGTTGGTCGGGCTGGGCTCGGTCATCAAATCGATCCAGGCGGACGGCACCAGCTGCGCGCCGCGCACTGCGCCCCGCTCTCGCAGGAATTCGCCGAACTTGCCCCAATCGCGCAAGGTTCCGTGGATCAGACTGCCGCCGATCAGCGTGCCGGCTGCATCAAATTCCGGGACCATGCTTTTCATCCCCAGCGGCTCGAACAACCGGGTCCTCAGGTAGTCGCTGACCACCCGCGCGCGCTCGGCCGGGTCCTGGCTGGTCGTCAGCACCCGTGCCGCAAGGTCGGCCAGGATCACCGTGGTCGCCGAATTGTATTCCCATTTCGTGCCCGGCTCGGCCTCAAGCGGCTGCGTTTCGGCATAGGCCGACATATTGTCGCGGCCATCAAGGAACAGCATCCGCACCGTATCGGCTTCGTAAGGCGGGTCGCTGGTTTCAACATGTTTGAGCCCCGAGCGCATCTGCAGCAACTGGCGCAGCGTGATCTCGCCGCGCGGATCGCCGTTACGCTGCCAGGCCCGGATCGGCACACTGCCATCAAGGCTGAGCCGCCCGTCGGCAACCAGCATGCCGATCATCACCGCGGTCACCGTCTTGGCCATCGACCAGGATACGAAGCGGGTATTCTCGTGATAGCCGGGGCCATAGCGTTCGGCGACAATCTTGCCGTTACGCATGACAAGAACCGCGCGAGTTTCTCCCATATCGGCGCTGGTGAACAGCGTATCGACCGCGCGGGCCAGGCCCTCGCGGTTGGCTCCCGGTTTGTCGATCACCGCGTTCAGCGCCGCTTCACCCAGCGGCGGCGGGGGCGGCGGCGCGCTGTTTTCAGCGCCGCAGCCGATCAGGGCTGGCAGCGCAAGCAGCGGCAGGATAAGGGACATGTGGCGCGCGGGCATCGCGCAGTCACTCGCTCAAAGGCTCGACAATGGCAACCGTTAACCCCGCCGCAGATCCCAAATCGCGCTTCCGCCGCCGCATCCTGCTGCTGGGGCTGGTGCTGCTGGCGGCGCTGCTGGCCTGGTTCTGGGGACCGATGAATGCCTATGCCCAGGCCAGCGCAGCCTATGGCGCGCGGGTCGCCTGCTCGTGCCGGTTTGTCGGCGGGCGCGAGCTGGCCGATTGCGAGAAAGACTTCGAGCCGGGGATGGAACTGGTGATGCTGTCCGAAGATGCCCAGGCCAAAAGCGTGACCGCGCGTTATCCGGGGCTGGCCAGTCAGACGGCGACATATCATCCCGGATTTGGCTGCCAGCTTGAACCGTGGCAGGGCTGAGCGCGATGAGCACGCCTGCGATCCATCCGGTCATCCTGTGCGGCGGCAGCGGCACCCGGTTGTGGCCGCGCAGCCGGGCGATCAAGCCCAAGCCGTTCCTGCCTTTGGTGGGGGATTCGACGCTGTTCGAAGCCACCGTCGCGCGCTGCGCGAGCGAAGCCGGATTCGCACCGCCAATCGTGGTCACCGGCAAGGCGCATCTCGAACACGTCGAGGCCCAATTGGGCAATGCCTCCGGCGCGCAAGTGATCGTCGAACCGATGGCCCGCAACACCGCCGCCGCGATTGCCCTGGCGGCACTGCGGCTGGGTGAGGAAGATGTCATGCTGGTCTGCCCCAGCGATCACCACATCGCCGACAGCGCCGCTTTCCAGTCGGCAGCGCGCAAGGCCGCGCAGCTGGCCCGGCAAGGCTGGCTGGTTGCGTTCGGGATCGCGGCGACCGCGCCCGAAACCGGCTTCGGCTATCTCCAGCGCGGCGAGGCGATTGGCGATCTGGGCTTCAAGGTCGCCCGCTTTGTCGAAAAGCCCGACCTTGCGCGGGCCCGGCAATTCCTGGCCGACGGCGGCTATGCCTGGAACGGCGGGATCTTCGCATTTCGGGTCGGGACATTCCTGGCCGAGCTTGGCACGCATCGCCCGGCGATCCTGGCCCAGGCCCGCGCAGCTGCTGCGGCTGGCCGCGAAGAGGGCCAGCGGTTCCATCCCAGAGCTGCAGAATTCGCCGCGATCGAAAGCGAATCGGTCGACTATGCGGTGATGGAGAATACCGCGCATGCCGCGATGGTTCCAGCCGCGATGGGCTGGTCCGATATCGGCAACTGGGACGCCTTGCTTGAAGCGCGCGCTCGCGATGATGCGGGCAACAGCGTCACCGGCACGGCCGACCTGGTCCAGTGCCGCAACGTCCTGGTCGAAAGCGACGGCCCGCGCGTTTCGGTGATCGGAATGGAAGACGTGATCGTGGTGGTCGATGGCAACGAAGTACTGGTCACCACCCGCGCCGGGGCGCAGCTGGTCGGCAAGCTGCCGGGCGCGGTCAATCAGTGAGCGTGTTGCTGCCCACCCGGATGGTCGAGCGGCCGTGGGGATGCGCTACGCTGCCCGCGCCGTTTGTCGCGCCACCGGGGCAGATCATCGGTGAAGTCTGGTTCGAACCGCCCGCCGCGCTCGGTGCATTGCTGGTCAAATATATCTTCACCAGCGAGGCCTTGTCGGTCCAGGTCCATCCCTCGGACTTCGACGCCCCGCCGGGCAAGCGCGGCAAGGAAGAATGCTGGTACGTGATCGCGGCCGAGCCCGAGGCGAAACTGGGGATCGGGTTCAAGGCCCCGCTTTCTCCCGAGGCAATGCGCCAAGCTGCGCTCGATGGCGGAATCGAGGACTTGCTGGCGTGGCACCCGGCCAAAGCGGGCGATTTCTTCTATATCCCGGCGGGAACGGTCCATGCGATCGGGCCCGGGCTGTCGCTGGTCGAGGTCCAGCAGAACAGCGACATGACCTATCGGCTCTATGACTATGGCCGCCCGCGCGAGCTGCACCTCGATGCCGGGATCGCGGTGGCCAACGGCCTGCCCTATCCGCGCTTGCTCCATTGTTCAGTGCCGTCCAGCGGTGCGATCAGTCTGGTCGACGGCCCGCACTTTCGCCTCGACCGCCTCGACGGCGCGCCTGATGCGGAGACTGTTGCGCGCTATGAAGGACCGCTGCTGGTGATCCCGCTTGATGGCCGGGCCGAGGTTGCGGGCCAGCCGGTGCTGGCTGGCGAATGCGCGCTGGCCGGGCGAATCGGCGATATTCGTTTTGATGGACGCTGCCTGATCGCCCAGCCCTGTTAGGGCACTTCCCGACCATTCTGGCCCAATCACGATGACCCAGAATGGTCGGGAAGTGCCCTAAGCGGCGTCGAATTTGGTTCGCGCAAAGGCGCAAAGAGCGCGAAGGTGTTGTGTTTGCGGCGAAGCCGCTTTGCGAACTTGATCAAAGGATAGAGCAAGCCTGCGGCTTGGCGCGGCATCTTTGCGTCCTTTGCGCCTTTGCGCGAACCCCTTCAAGCCATCGGCGAAGAAGCAGCCTCAGTCGAATCGATCCACCCGCCGCCGACAACCCGGTCCCCGGCATAGATCACCGCCGCCTGCCCCGGCGCAACACCGTATTCGGGGTTCTCGAACCGCAAGGTGCAGGCCGCGCCATCGCCCAGGTGTCCTTCGATCCGCACCGGCACGGGCTTCGCCAGCGAGCGAACCTTGGCGCTGAGCGGAGCCTTGGGCAGCGGCCCGATCCGGTTGGTCTCGACAATCCGCGCGGCACTGACCGCGAGCAGACGGCGCGGGCCGACCAGCACGCGGCGCTGCGCGGCGTCAATTTCGGTGACATAGAGCGGCTCGGGCTGGCCGCCGATCTCGATCCCGCGGCGCTGGCCGACGGTGAAGTGGATGATCCCTTTGTGCGCGCCCAGCACCGCGCCGGTTTCGGTGTGGACGATATCGCCTCCTTCGTCGGCTTCCGGTCGGACGGACCGCACGATCCTGGCATAGTCACCATCGGGGACAAAGCAGATGTCCTGGCTGTCGGGCTTGGCCGCCACCCGCAGTCCCTCGGCCTCGGCGATCTGGCGGACCGCGCTTTTGGGCAGGCCGCCCAGCGGGAAGCGCAAGTAACCCAGCTGGGCCTCGGTGGTGGCGTAAAGGAAATAGGACTGATCGCGCGCCGGATCGAGCGCGCGGTGAAGCTCTGGCCCGGCCGGGCCCAGCACACGGCGAACGTAATGCCCGGTCGCCAGGCAATCGGCCCCCAGCTCGCGCGCCATGCGGAACAGGTCGGTGAACTTGGGCCCCATGTTGCAGCGGATGCACGGAATCGGGGTGCGCCCGGCGAGGTATTCGTCGGCAAAGCGTTCGACCACTTCTTCGCGAAATTGGCTTTGGTGATCGACAATATAGTGCGCGATCCCCAGCCGGTCGGCAACGCTGCGGGCATCGCGGATATCATCGCCGGCACAGCAAGCGCCCTTGCGGCCAGAGGCCGGGCCGGTGTCATAGAGTTGCAGCGTCACCCCGATCGTCTCGGCCCCGCTGCGCGCCGCCAGCGCGGCGACCACCGACGAATCGACCCCGCCCGACATGGCCACGACGATCCGCTTGCCCGCGAGCGGCACCGCCAGCTGGAACAGCTCGGCAGGATCGGGGAGGGAAAGCGCAGCCTCGGTCATTGCGCCGCGCGCCTTACACTGTGCCGGGCGATTGAGCCATGTTGAATTGAGTAAGGTTTGTGACCGTGAGGTAAAGCCCGGCTTTACCCGATCTTGACTATGTGTGGACTAGAAGCGCGGTCATGGAATTCGCAAACGACTTTATGACTGCGCTGAGGGGCCGTGTGGCTCCTGCCGGGGCCGCGACCGGAAACACCGGATTCGACTGGTCCGGGCTGCATGCCCGGCTGGTCGCCGCGCATGCTGCGCGGGCCGAACTGGCGCGCAGCGATTCGCGTCCCGTGCTGCTCGACGGCGGCTTTACCGACTGGGCCGCTGCGGGACATTCGCGGAGCAAAGACGAATGCGCTGTTAACCCTGCTGATTCAACAGATGGCAAAGGCCCCTGCGCCATAACTGATGCCGAGGCCGGACAAGATATGGCCGGCGGCCGAGGACAATGATGATCGAGAACCAGAAAATCAGGCCCGCAATGGTGATCGGCCCGCTCGGCGAGCCGCTGACGATTGATTCGCTGCCCGACCCGAACACCACCCGCTGGGTGGTGCGCCGCAAGGCCGAAGTGGTCGCGGCGGTCAATGGCGGTTTGCTCACCATCGACGAGGTCTGCGAACGCTACAACCTGACGCTCGAGGAATTCGCTTCCTGGCAGCGCGCGGTCGATCGCTCTGGGATGCAGGGCCTCAGGGTCACGCGGATCCAGCACTACCGCGATCTCTACGAGCGCCAGCTCAAGTACTGATAGCCAACCCTTGGGCAGAAATGGCCGGCCGGGAATTCCCGTGCCGGCCTTTTCTTTGCCCGCAATCCTTGCGTTGCTGTGACCCGGAAGCAGCAGCCCGGGCCAAATCGTGGCGTTTGCCGAACAGGCATGGTGGTTTGCAGAGCTGGCCGTTGCGGGCCTTCCTTCCAGCGCCTATGGCAAGCCGGTGCAAATCGGGCGTCCGCTTTCCTTTGCAACGGGACTTGCCGGAGGTGATTTAGCGTAGTAATACAGTATGTGGATCAGGTAGGGAGTACCCGTCTGATGTGGCAGTGATCCGGCGGCAAAGGCTTGGCAAAACGATGAATTTCGACTCGAGAATTGAGAGCGGGGAAATCTCTGGCTCGAACCCGTTGCTCGACGATGGCGGCGATAGAGCGCGTCGGCGCAAGCTGATCGTCGGCGGCATTGCGCTGCTGCTGGCGGTGGCGCTGATCTGGTTCATGATGAATCGCGGCAGCGGTGCTGCCAAGGAAGCCGAGAACAAGAAGGACCAGGCACCGGTGGTGACCGTGGTCGCGCCGGGCCGGGTCACCGTCGAAGGCGCGATCAACGTTACCGGCACGCTTGCCGCCCGGCGCGAAATGCCGGTGGGGATCGCGGGTGAAGGCGGACAGGTCGTCTCGGTGCTGGTCGATGCCGGACAATGGGTCCGCCAGGGCCAGGTCCTCGCGGTGATCGACCGGTCGGTGCAGGTCCAGCAGCAAACCAGTCAGGCCGCGCAGATCCAGGTCGCCCGGGCCAATGCCGATCTGGCCGAAGCCAACCTGCAGCGCGCGCTCAAGCTGGTCGACAAGGGTTTTGTCTCAACGGCTGATATTGACCGCTTGCGGGCCCAGCGCGATTCCGCGATCGCGCAGGTCAGCGTTGCCGGCGCCCAGCTGGGCGTGCTGCAGGCGCAAAGCCGCCGCCTCAACGTGGTCGCTCCCGCCGCGGGTTTGGTGCTCGAACGCCGGGCTGAGCCTGGCCAGGTCGTTTCCGCTGGTTCGGGCGTGCTGTTCCGCCTCGCCAAAGGCGGCGAGATGGAGCTTCGCGCGCTGCTTGGCGAAACCGATCTGGCCGCGCTGGCCCCGGGGATCGCTGCGGAAGTGGTGCCGGTCGGGGCCGACAAGGTCTTTGTCGGCCAGATCTGGCAGGTCTCGCCGGTGATCGATCCGGCAACCCGGCAAGGCACCGCGCGGATCGCGCTGGCCTATGCCCCCGAACTGCGCCCCGGCGGCTTCGCCTCGGTGACAATCAAGTCGGGCACCATGGTCGCTCCCGTGCTGCCGGAAAGCGCAGTCCTGTCCGATGCTCAAGGCGCTTTTGTATATATCGTAGGCAAGGACAACAAAGTCGAACGCCGGGCAGTGAAGCAGGGCCAAATCACCCCGCAGGGAATCGTGATTGTCGAGGGCCTGAACGGCACAGAGCAAGTCGTACTGCGGGCCGGTGGCTTCCTCCAGCCGGGCGAAGAAATCAAGCCTAAGATTGAAAAGGGGTCGCGTTAGCGACCCCTTGATAGTTACGGGTAGTTGACTCTGCACTTCTACCATGACCCGCCACTTAAGATAAAAAAAGGATAAACCTCATCTTACATCTCCTTTCATGTAAGACAATTGAAGATCCGGATGGGAAAGAGCTGAAATCAAGGTGTTCATGACATGAATTTTCAAAACATCTCGGCCTGGTGTATTCGTAATCCGGTGGTTCCGATCGTCCTGTTTATTGCCTTGATACTGGGCGGAATGGTCACATTTTCGCAAATGAAAGTTCAGAACGATCCCGATATCGAGTTCCCGCTGGTGGTGGTTTTCATCGCCCAGCCCGGCGCGGCACCGACCGAGATCGAGAACCAGATCACCCAAAAAGTCGAATCGTCGCTGCGATCGCTCCAGAATGTTCAGAGCATCAGTTCGACCGCGCGCGAAGGCGTCAGCCAAACCTCGATCGAATTCGAGATCGGCACCGATGTCATCGAAGCCCTGAACGCCGTCAAGAACGCGGTTGATCAGGTCCGGGGGAACTTGCCCGACGGAATTCTCGCGCCCGAGGTCACCAAGATCGAGATCTCCGGTGACGAGATTGGCTATTTTTCAGCGATGGCTGACGACATGACGCTTGAGCAGCTATCGTGGTTTGTCGATGATACGGTGACCAAGAGCCTGCTCAGCGTTCCGGGCCTAGCCCAGGTCAACCGCGGCGGCGGCGTGACCCGCGAAATTTCGGTCATCCTCGATCCGGGCAAGATGCAGGCCCAGGGCGTCACAGCAAGCCAGATCAACCAGATTTTGCGCCAGCTAAACCTTAATGCGGCGGGCGGGCGTTCGGAGATCGGCGGCTCGCGGCAGTCGGTGCGCGTACTGGGCAATGTCAATACGGCCTATCAGCTTTCGCAGACCGATATCCCGCTCGCCGGCGGGCGGGTCATCAAGCTGGCCGACATTGCCAAGGTTACCGACAGCTACAGCGAAGTGACTTCGCTCGGCAAAACCAACGGTAAAATGGCGGTGACCTTCGGGATCGCGCGCGGCCGCGGCGAATCCGATGTCTCGGTCTATGACGCAGCTGTGGCGCGGCTGGCGAAGATCGAGGCCGACAATCCAGGCGTCAAGTTCACCAAGCTGTTCACCACCGTGCCCTATGTGAAAGAGCAGTACACCAGCTCGATCGCGGCGATGATCGAAGGCTCGATCCTGGCGGTGATCGTGGTGTTCTTCTTCCTGCGTGATTGGCGTGCGACGATGATCTCGGCGATTGCGATCCCGCTCTCGGCGATTCCCAGCTTCTGGTTCATCGACATGCTGGGGATCACGCTTAACCAGATGTCCTTGCTGGCGCTTGGCCTGGTCGCGGGGGTGCTGGTCGATGATGCGATCGTCGAGGTTGAGAATATCGTCAGACATATGCGAATGGGCAAAAGCGCCTATCAGGCGGCGATCGATGCCGCCGACGAGATCGGGCTGGCGGTGGTCGCCACCACTTTCTCGATCGTCGCGGTGTTCCTGCCGGTCGGGCTGATGCCCGGCATTCCGGGCCAGTTCTTCTTCAACTTCGGCTGGACCGTGGTGGTTTCGGTGCTGATCAGCCTGGCGGTCGCGCGGATGATTACGCCGATGATTGCGGCCTATTTCCTCAAGCCGGCCGGCCCGGCCGAGCATGGCGGCGGGCCCTGGATGGAGCGCTATGAGCGACTGCTCCATTTCAGCCTCGACAACCGCAAACAGCAGGCGTTTCGGGCCAAAGTGGAAACCGTGCGCGGGTCACCCACCTACCACCTGCTGCCCGCGCTTGCCGGGATATTCGTGGCGCTGTCACCCTATATCCTGCGCGGCGAGCCGGCAGCTGGCGAAGTTGCCAAGGGTCCGGGCGTGGGCATGGTGCTGTCCGCCATGCTCCTTGGCGGGCCAATCGCCTATGGCCTGGTGTTTCTGCTCCAGTCCTTGCTGGTATCGCTGGTCAACCTGTCGATTCGCCAGCGCGGTGCCGGATTCTTCGCCTGGAACCGGTTCTGGGCGCTGCGCTTGAACGCGCGGCTGCGCGACCACCGGGTCTGGATGCTGGGAATCGCGTTTTGTGCACTGATCCTGTCAGGCGTACTGTTTGGCACCCTGCCGCAGAAGCTGTTCCCGGAACAGAACAGCGACTTTAGCCGCGTTACCATCGAAATGGTTCCGGGAACGACTTTGCAGCAGACCGAAGAGGTTTCGGCGCAGGTTGCCAAACTGATCTCGCGTCAGCCTGATGTCTTGCGGGTCCAGGAGCGAGTCCGCGAAGGAAATGGGTCGCTGTTCATTACGCTCAAGGATGATCGCGACCGAACCAGCCAGGAATTCGAACGCGCGCTGACGCCCGAGCTGCAAAAGGTCCCCGATGCCCGAGTGAACTTCGAAGCCTTGTTCCAGGCAGGTCCGCCCGGGCTAGGGCGTCCGATTTCGATTATGCTGACCGGCGCGGATTCGGTGGTGATCGAAGCAACCGCGACAAAGCTGGCCGAACAGATGAAGACGATCCCCGGGATTGTTGCCCCCCGCGTCGCCGCCGATACCCGGCGGCCCGAACTGGTCATCACCCCGCGTCAGGAGCTGGCCGCCAGCCTGGGGGTGACCACCGCCGCGCTCAGCCAGACGATCCGCATCGCCACGATCGGCGATATCGACCAGAACGCTGCCAAGTTCTCGCTCTCTGATCGCCAGATCCCGATCCGGGTCCGCCTGTCGGAAGATTCGCGGCGCGATCTTTCGGTGATCATGAACCTGCCGGTGCAGACCGCCAATGGCGGCTCGGTCCCGCTCTCGCGAGTCGCCGATGTCAGCTATGGTTCGGGGCCGGTCTCGATCCGCCGCTTCAATCAGGAACGCCGCGTGTTCGTGGGTGCCGACCTGGCACCGGGCTTCCAGGAAGGCCCGATCAAGCAAGCGATCGACAAGCTGCCGGTGATGGAGAATCTGCCGGTCGGCGTGGGCAAGAAGCCGTTCGGTGCCGACGAAATCTTCGAAGAACTGATCACCAGCTTCCAGATCGCGCTGGGATCGGCGGTCTTGCTGGTGCTGGCCGTGCTGGTGCTGCTCTATCACCGCTTCGTTTCGCCGCTGGTCAACATGGCCTCGCTGTTCCTGGCGCCGCTGGGCGGATTGATTGCCTTGTGGATTGCCGGGCAGGAAGTGACCCTGCCGGTGTTCATCGGGATTCTGATGCTGTTCGGGATCGTCGCCAAGAACTCGATCCTGCTGATCGACTTCGCGATCGAGGAAATGGCCAAAGGCGTGCCGAAGTACCAGGCGATCGTCGATGCCGGGCACAAGCGCGCGCAGCCGATCGTGATGACCACCGTGGCGATGACCGCGGGGATGATCCCGACCGCGCTGTCGCTCCACGGGGACAGCGCCTGGCGCCAGCCGATGGGCACGGTGGTGATGGGCGGGCTGATCCTCTCGACCTTGCTGACGCTGCTGATCGTGCCGGCCGGCTTCAGCCTGGCCGATGGGTTAGAAAAGCGGATCGGGCCCAAGCTGCGCCGCACTTTCCTGACCTGGGAGCCGCATCATGCTGACGATGCGGCAGCAAAGGCCGAGCCCCGGCCCGGACCCGCGCCCGACCTGACCAAGCCCGCGGCCACTCCTGCCACCCGGCGGGATGACGGACCCTTGCCGGCCGAGTGAACCAGCAGGTGCCTCGACTGCGCTGGCGCCGTCCGGTCGCCGCCATACCGCCCGACCGGGCCCGCACCATGCGCCGGATGGCCACTGGCCTCTTGGTGGCCATGGCCGCACTGTATCTGCTCGCACGGTATTTCCTGGGCACGCACCCGGGCTGGGGCTGGGTCCTGGCTTTTGCCGAAGCCGGGATGGTTGGCGGCATGGCGGATTGGTTCGCGGTCACCGCGCTGTTCCGCCACCCGCTGGGCATTCCGATCCCGCACACCGCGATCATCCCCGAAAACAAGGACCGGATCGCCGATACCATGGCGCAGTTCCTGCACGATAACTTCCTGATCCCACCGGTGGTGGCGCGGCGACTCAGGACCATGAACCTGGCCGGCGCGGCGGGTGACTGGCTGGCCGATCCCGCGAAAGGAGGTTCGACCCGGCTGCGCGATGGGGCAGCCGAACTGCTCGCCCAGGTGCTCGAATCGCTCGATCCCGAACGGCTTGGCAGCCAGGTCCGCGGCGGGCTGTTCCGCCAGGTCGAAAAGCTTGAGGTCTCGCCGCTGATCGGCCAGGTGCTCAGCACCACGATTGCCGACAAGCGGCACATGCCGGTGATCGAATCGCTGGTCCGCTGGGCCGGGCTGACGCTGGAAGACAACGAGGCGCTGATCCGCGAGCTGATTCACCGCCGCGCCAATGCCGTGCTGCGCTGGACCGGGCTGGACGAAACGGTCGCCAATTCGGTGCTCGACGGGCTTTACAAGCTGCTCGCCGAAGTGATCGTCGATCCCGAGCATCCCTTGCGCGCCAAGATCGAGGAGGCCTGCCAAAGTCGCGCAGGACCTTCAGCACGATGCGCAGCTGCGCGGCAAGGTTGAACGGATGAAGGGCGAACTGATCGCCAACCCGGCAGTCTCGGTCTGGTGGCAGGGGGTGTGGGAACGGCTGCGCTTGGGGCTGCTCACCCGCCTGCGCCGCCCGGCCGGCGAAGCCAGCGGCCAGATGGCCGAGGCGCTGATCGAACTGGGCAAGCACTTGCGCGACGATCCGGCGCTGCAGCTCCAGATCAACCGCTTCGCGCGCCGCACCCTGGTTGGCATTTCGGTGCGCTATGGCGACCAGATCGTCCGGCTGGTTTCCGAAACCGTCAAGCGCTGGGACGCCGCGACCGTGACCGACCGGATCGAAGGCGCAGTCGGCCGCGACCTGCAATTCATCCGGATCAACGGCACGCTGGTCGGCGGGCTGGTCGGGCTGGCAATCCACGCGGTGGATGTGTTGCTTTAGCGACCCCACTCTCGGCCAAAACCCTTTCTCTCCAAACCACCTCCCACCAAACCCCGTCTGTCCTGAGCTTGTCGAAGGACTGTCCTTTTCTTTGCGCGCCATGCTCTGCGGCCCGAAAGAAAGGCAGTCCTTCGACAAGCTCAGGACAGACGGCTAAAAGGGAGAGGTATGAGCAGTCCCGAACACCCACTCCTGACCACACAGCGCCTCGAACTGTGGCAGCCCGCGCTGCGCGACCTGCCC
>PNJT01000056.1 GCA_013822005.1 Novosphingobium sp.
ATCAGCCCGCGCACGGTCGAAATCCACCGCGCCAACATGCTCAACAAGATGGGCGCCAGCCACACCAGCGAAGCGATCCGGATCGCGATCGAAGCATCGCTGGTGGCGTGAATTGCGTGTGGTTCGGTTTGAGCTGAATCGAAAAGCCCTTCCCCGGTGGGGAAGGGTTGGGATGGGGGTTCTTCCCTCTCGGGCCTGGAACCCCCACCCCCAGCCCCTCCCCACCGGGGAGGGGAGCAGCTAGAGCAACTTGGGCAAAACCTGACCCAAATTCCGTCTATGCTGAGCTTGTCGAAGCACTGCCCTTTTCTTCGTGCCTCGCCCGCAACCGCTTGAAAAAAAGAGCGATCCTTCGACAAGCTCAGGATAGTCGGGGCTGGGGCGAGGTGATTCAGATTTTCCAATCACCGCTCCAGCCCGAAGGATCAGGTTCTACGCAGTTCCACCCAGCCCTGCCTAAGCCCGGCATTTACCACGCCGCGTTAGCAATGGTGCTGCACCCAGCGGTGCAACCCAAATCTGGAAGGAACCACGACAGCACAGCCTACCCGAAACAAGACCCCGGCCGCCCTAACCGTCCCGTTTCCAGGCCGGGGTTCATTTCGCTGACAGGCTTGTGCCAGTCACCAACCCTAACCAAGAAAAAGGGGCCCCGCGCCGCAGCACGAGGCCCCCCTTAAGCATCCCTCCCAGGATTGCTTAGAACTTCAGACCCGCGGTCAGGCCGTAACGGCGCGGTTCGAGGGTGAAGACGTTGGTGTAGTTACCCGACGACTGGTCGGTCACGTAGAGACCCGTGATCGAATCGTTGTTTTGGATGTTCTGTATCCAGGCGCGGGCGAACCACTTCTTGTCCGGCCCATCGAGCTGCAGCTGGGCATTGACCTGGCTGAAGCTGGGCACTTCGTTGACCGCGCCACCGAAGATGTTGCCCACCGACTTGCCGGTGTAGATGTAGTCAGCCCGCGGGGTCAGGGTCATTTCGCCGATCGGCATGGCATACTGCACGCCGGCCGAGAACTTGTAGTCCGGAGCGCCGGGCAGCTTGTTGCCCTTGATGTTCACCGGAACACCTGACGAGTACACCGTCACGCCCCCGAAGCCAGCGCCAACCGTGCTGGCGAGCGCCGAGAGCGCATCGCAGACACTGAACGCGCCGGTCGAGTTGATGCCGCCGCCCGCGGGGAAGGCGACCGTCGGCTGGAGCCCGGCACCGGACTTCAGGCCCGGAATCGCACCGGCGTTGATCAGCGCGTTGACCTGGTTGACGTAACCATTGACCCCGGTTGCGCCGCCTGCACCGCCCGAAACGCCGGTGTTCGAGACCACGGCGCAGTTCGCCCCGTTGGTCAGGTCCTTGATGATCACCGCATCGGTGCGGCCGCCACCAAAGTCACGCGGGTTGGCCAGGAACTTGTCATCCGAAACTTCGGCGTTGAGATAGCTCGCCCCGAAGTTCATCGTCAGTTCCGGGGTCGGCCGCAGCACGGCTTCGGCTTCGAGACCGTAGATCCGGGCATTCACGTTATCGTTGACCGAGGTACGGGCAACGATGCGGCTGAGCTGCAGACCCTTGTAGCTATAGTAGAAGCCGGTCAGGTTCAGCACAATTTTGCCGCCGGCAAAGCTGTTCTTGGACCCCACTTCGAAGGCGTTGACGAATTCAGGAGCAAAGGTGTCCGAAACCGCGAAGACCGGCGAAAGCGGCGGGTTGATCCCGCCCGACTTGTAACCGCGCGAGTATGAGACATAGACCATGTTGTCGTCGGTAAGCTGGAAGTCGAGCACCGCACGACCGGTCATCTTGCTGAACCGCACCGTCCGGTATTGCCAAGCTTCGCAGCCCGGAACCGAACCGATCGTCCCGGCGACGTTCGAACCGGCCGGCGAGCAGGCGGTCGCCGGGTCGGCATCGAAACCGGCCCCATACGGTGTCGCATAGGCGTTGGTCGAGGTGTAGGGGGTGATGAAGCTGGCCAGCGTGGTACGCGCCTTGACCGACTTTTCGTCGTTGTTGTAGCGCAGCCCCGCCGTCAGCTTCAGCCGGTCGTTGAACTTGAAGTAGGCTTCACCGAACAGCCCGTAGGTGTTGACCGTCAGATCGTCGGTGTTGTTGCGGTAGAACGGGGAGCCGAGATAGCTCGGCGGACGACCGGTCGACAGCGAGGTAAACGAGCCCAGGATCCCTGCAAAATAGTCAATCCCGAACGCGTTAACGTAGTAGCTGTTTTCCGAAAGGCGGTACTTGCCGTAAATCCCGCCGAGCAGGAAGTTGAACGGCCCGTCCCACTTCGACGAGATGATCGCTTCGGCTGACCAGCTTGACTGCTGAAGGTTCGAACGGTCGAAGTCCTGCGGGGTGTTCGAGCAGATCCGTTTGTTGCCGAAGGCACCGGTGCCGGTTTCTTCGGGCAGCGAGGTGCAGAGCAACCCGTTGGGACCGTTCGGAATCAACGCAGCCGCGACGGGCTGGAAGTAAGCCACCGGAAGCCCAAAGCCGTTCAGCGGATTGCCAACCGAAGCCGGAGTGGCGAATGCTTGCAGCGCGGTCAGCGCCGGCAGGTAGTTGGCGCGGTTCTGGACCGACAGGTTGTAGTCCTGGCGCGAATCGAGCACGACGTTCTGGTAGTTGCCGCCCAGGCTGAGCGACAGACCACCACCCAGATCCTGGTCGATCGAGCCCTGGACGATCCATTCACGCGTGTAATAGCTCGGCGTAAAGTCGGTGTTGACCGTGCGGTAGTCTGCCGGGTTGGTGGCACCGGCCCAGTTGTAGGGATCGCTGCCATAGACACTGCCCAGCGCAAGCGCAGTCGGCAGGCCCTGGCTCGCGAAGAATTCACGGCTGGTCAGCACGCCCACAAACGTGGTGTTGGCATTGGTCGTTTCGAACTGGCGCTGGCCAGCCAGACAGCCCAGAACGCCGGTCGGGTCGCGGTCGCACATCTGCTTCTGGATGCGCATGCGCTTGTCGTTTTCACGGAAGTACTGGACCATCAGGTCAACCGTCGTGCCCGAAGTCGGCTCAAGCCGGATCGATCCACGCATGCCGAACATCTTGCGATCGTCGAGCTTCGTATTGTCAAAGATGTTGAGAGTATAGCCGTCACGGTTGAGGTAGAAACCGGCCACGCGCACCGCAGCGACATCGCCGAGGGGCACGTTCATCATGCCCTTGACCTTGATGCTGTTGTAATTGCCGTAATCGGCTTCGGCACTGGCTTCGAAATTGCTCAGCTTGGGCCGGGCCGACTTGATGTTGACCACGCCCGAGGTGGCGTTGCGGCCATAGAGCGTGCCCTGCGGCCCGCGCAGCACTTCGATCTGGGCAAGGTCGTAGAACTCGCCTTCGAACAGGCGCGTGCCGAACAGCGGCGCGTCGTTCATGTGGATCGCGGTGGCCTGGTCGCAGGTGGTGCCCACGCACAGGTCGCCGATCCCGCGGATCGTGAAGCTGGCACCGGTGAAGTTGGTCTTGGTGAAGGTCACGTTGGGCAGGCTGAGCTGCAGGTCCGACGTGTTCTTGATCTGCTGCTTTTCAAGCGCTTCGGAATTGAAGGCGCTGACCGCGATCGGCACGTCCTGGAGTTTTTCCGACGTACGCTGTGCGGTAACCACGATTTCCGTGCTGGTATCTTTTTCAGCCGCTGCATCTTGTGCATAGGCAGGAAACGCGATTGCGCCGGCGCAGACACCGGCAAGCAGGGTCAGTTTACCCCTCATCAGCCCACTCTCCTCATAAAAGCCCGACCCTCTTTCGGGCGGTTTGCATCGCGGAATAGACCATCCTCCGACGCGATTGACAACCGCTTTTAAGCGATTGGTTAGAACAGACGCAAACCGTAGCGTTCTTGCCACACCTGTGGAACTGCCGGGCGGGGCCTGGGGGCGATTCGCTCTGCCCGCTGCGGCGCTTCAAACCGGCACGCCTTCAACCAGTTGCGTCCTTGCATTCGCTGCGCTGGTGTATCACCTTGCCAGAAACAGGTGGGGTCAATCGATGGGCGAAGAACCGGCCAAGGCCGAGCCTGAGCGCTATCGCGCGTTCATCAGCTACAGCCACGGCGATGCGAAATTCGCGCACTGGCTGCACCGCAAGCTAGAAAGCTGGCGGCTGCCCGACAAGAGCCGCCTGGCCCCGGTGTTCATCGACCGTGCGGAACTGGCCGCCGGGTCCGACCTGTCGGCCCAGGTCCGCGAAGCGCTGGAGCAAAGCGCCGCGCTGGTGGTGGTGTGCAGCCCCAATGCCCGCGCCAGCCGCTGGGTCGGGCAAGAGATCGAGCTGTTCCGCACGCTCCACCCCGACCGCCCGGTGCTGGCCGCGCTGATCGAGGGCGAGCCGGATGCGGCGTTCCCCAATGCGCTGCTCGGTACCGGTGATTCGCCGCTCGAACCACTCGCCGCCGATTTCCGCAAGAGCCACGACGGCCAGCGCCTCGGCCTGCTCAAGCTTGCCGCCGGGCTCACCGCGCTGCCGCTCGACCGGCTGGTCCAGCGCGATGCCCAGGCCCGCCAGCGCCGCGTGATGGCCGTCACGGCGGGGGCGCTGGCTTTGGTCCTAGTCCTCTCCGCAGCCCTGGTCATCGCCCTGCGCGCCCGCGCAGAAGCGGAGCGACAGAGGGCCGAAGCGGAAGGCTTGGTTGAATTTATGCTGACGGATCTCAGGGACAAGCTGAAGGGGGTCGGTCGGCTTGAGATTATGGGTGCCGTGAACGAAAGGGCGATGGAATACTACGCTCAAGAAGACCTTGACCGACTGGATGACGACAGCCTCGACCGGCGCGCCAGGCTCTTGCTGGCAATGGGTGAAGATGAGCTCAGCATGGGAAAATACTCACAGGCGCTCGGCAAATTCACGGAGGCGGCGAAGATTGCCGAAACTCTACTACGACGGGAGCCAGGCGATCCGCAGCGGGTCTTTCAAAATTCGCAAAGCGCCTACTGGCTGGGGAACGTGGCCTTTCTCAGAAGAGACAAACAGCAGGCCCGTCCGCACTGGGAACGCTACCGCGAACTAGCAATACAGCTGAACAGGATCGAGCCATCGCGGATCGAATGGCGACGTGAGTATGGCTATTCCGAGGCCAACTTATGTGCACTTGCGTTGGCAAGACCAGTGGAGCCGCGCGCCGCACTAAAGAGCTGCGACAAGTCGGTCGCAGTTGCCGAAGAAATCGCTCGCGGCACTCCGAAAGAACTCCAAAGTCAGATAGACCTGGCCACAAACCTGGCTTGGAAGGCCGATGCTTTGGCCGCAAACAAAGATCTGAAAGGAGCCCTTGTGCTGCGCCAGCGCCAGAAGGCATTGGCCGACTCACTTGCTCTGACCTTTCCTGCCGATTTGCGCGTCAGTCAGACCCGAATGGTTGCTGAGATTGGATTGGGCCGGGTCCAAGTCGCGATGGGCAGGCGACAAGAAGCGCGAGCCACGACTGCTCGTGCTTTGGAGCTGGCACAACATCTGGCCCGCACAGACCCCAAGAACTTTCGCTGGCGCGATTGGCAACGTCAAATCAGGTTAACTAAACCTAAATGAACGTAAATAGTTTTAGATAGGAGCTAAACATGACAACATCAATTGACGAATTTGAAGTTACCTTGAATATGGTAGAAACATATGATGGAGTTGGACCAAATCGAAAAAAGAAATTAAATTTCATACTATTTGACACCACAGTAACTCGTCCAGTCGGAAAATACGCTGTTGGACGCAAACGCGACGATACTTCAACACTTACAATAGAGCCAGGCCAAAGCAGGATTATCAATATTAAATTATCAGACGAATGGAGGTGGACTTTTGCTAGCAATCCACTTCACGTGCGCGAAGGCGACGCGCGCGACTATCAAGTCCAGGCAAGTTCAACTGACAAGATCCTGAAAATTCTCTGCAAGCACTCGAACGCGGACCCCAGGCTCGGTCAGGATGACAAGCTCGATTTCGCGGTGTTGCTGGAGCAGCATCAGGGCCGTGCAGTTCGCATCGTAATCGACCCTATCACCGAAAATCCGCCTCCTGAAATTGGCGGTGGCGGTCCAACACCAAACACAACTCCACTGCCAATTGCTTAATGATCGAATTGCGGACATCGCTGCAAAGTGCAATTCGCATTGAGCCTTGACATGACCCACCCCCTCCCCGCCCTCACCGCTCTCGCCCGTGCCGGTGCGGCAGGGCGGGCGTGGGACTTGTTCGCCGCCGCCGGATACCTTGAGCAGATCGCCGATCCCGCCACGCTGGCGGTCAAGGGGCGGTTGCTCAAGGGGCGGGGGCGGCTGGTTTACGGCTCTGAGCAGCGCGCATTGTTTGCCGAGGCGGCGGGGGCCTATGCCTCCGCCCATTCGCTTGATCCTGCGCCGTACCTGGCGATCAATGCGGCCAGCCTGAGCCTGCTGGCGGGCGATGCTGCGCGGGCTGCCGAGGGCGCGCGCGGGGTGATGGCCTTGCTCGATGCGCCAAACACGCCGACCGACACCCCCTATTTTCTCGCCGCGACGCGGGCCGAAGCCCTGCTGATCCTGGGCGAGCGGGCGCAAGCCGAAACCGCAATGGAAGCTGCCGCCGCGCATGATCCCGATGGCTGGGCCGATCGCGCAGCCACGATCGCGCAATTGCGCGAGATTGCCCGCGCACAGGGCAGCGATGCGTCATGGATCGAACGCTTCGCCCCGCCCGCCAGCCTGCACTTTGCCGGGCATATGGGGCTGGCCTCTGGCGGCGCGAGCGAAGCCGCCCTGGCCAAGGAACTTGACGCACTCTTCGCCGCGAACCGCTTCGGCTTTGCCTGGGGCGCGCTGGCCGCCGGGGCCGATATTGTCATCGCCGAACTGCTGCTGACCCGCGGCGCTGAGCTCCACGTGGTGCTGCCCTGCCCGCCGGGCCAATTCGAGGCCCAGTCGGTCGCCCCAGCGGGCGAGGACTGGACCGGGCGCTACCGGACCTTGCTGGGGGCGGCCACTTCGGTCCGCAGCGCGGCTGACAGCGCCACCTCGATCCACGATCCGCTCGCCACGTTTCACGCCGGTGAGCTGGCGATCGGCGGGGCGCTGAACAATGCCGCCATGCTGGCCAGCGGCGCCGCACAGCTGATTGTTGCCGATGAGAAGGGCGGCGGGATCAACACCGCGCGCCAGGCCGCGCTGTGGCGTGCATCAGCGGGGCCGCAGCACTGCCTGACCGCGCCGCGTGACGCGCAAGTCGAAAAACTGTTCCCGCCCGAGCAGCCCGATCCGGCGCGGGTGCTGGCGGTGCACCTGTCGGCCGGGCTGGATGCGCTGGCCGGGGACGGGACGCTCCATTCCGCTGCGATCGAACAGCTGACTGCGCCGGCTAACGCTGCCCTTGCCCAGCTTCCCCCCGGATCGGTCCGCACCGCGCCGGGACGCTGGGATGCGGTGGTCGAGGACTTTGACCTGGCGCTGGCAACCGCCCGCAACCTTGCCGCGCTGGGCAATGTCGCGGTCGGCGCGCATTTGGCAATTGGCCCGGTGCTGCGCGATGGGCCTAGCGGAACCCTGGTGCCCTACGGCCCCGCCCCAGCGCTCGCCCGGCACCTTGCGGCGCTGGCCCCGGCGGGCGTGGCCCTGGTCAGCGACGTTCTGGCGGTCACGCTGGCCGCGCGCGGATCGGATAAGGTGCGCAGCGAACTCTACCACCTCGGCGAAAACGAGGCCGGGGGCGCGATCCACACGTTGGTTTCCCAGCGTCTGTCCCGTTCAGCCTGAAACTCCCCTCCCCAGCGGGGAGGGGTTGGGGGTGGGGGCTCCCCGCCCGATAGGTAGAACCCCCATCCCAACCCTTCCCCAACGGGGAAGTGCCCTAGTAGACCAGCTCTTCCAGCCGGTGCGGGGCGACCAGTTCCAGCCCGCCTTCGCCGCGTTTCAGGATCCCGCGCTTTTCCAGCGAGGAGACCGTGCGCGACACCGTCTCGCGGGTCGATTGCACTTGCAGCGCCAGTTCGGAAAAGACCGGGACCGGGCTGATCGTTCCCCCGCCCGCCTTGGCCAGCCGCAACAGCTCCGCCGCGATCCGCCCGGTGGCCGAGAGCAGCGCGGTCTCAACCATCCGCTGGCGCATCGCCGCGATCCGGGCCGAGAGGTGCCGGGCCATGGCCAGCGAAACCGCCGGGTAGCTTTCCATCAGCCGGACCATTACGCTGGCCGCAAAATGCAGCACCGCGCCCTCACTCAGCGCTTCGACTTGTGCGCCCGAGCGATCACTGCCGCTGCCCACCAGATCGCCGAAGAATTCGCCCGGAGCGATCGCGTGGAGCACCAAGGCCGCCCCCTCGCGGCCATAGGCCAGCTCAACCGCGCGGCCCTTGGTCATCAGGCTGGCCGCCTCGCCCGCCTCGCCGCGCGGCCACAGCACTGCGCCCCGGCCATGCCCAGCCTCGCGCCCCAGCGCGGCAATCGTCGCCGCCAGCACATCCCCGCAACCGAACGCGCTGCGCAGGACTGTCAGGGATTCGCCGCCCGGCAAGATCAGCCCCCGGCCAGGCTCTTCAGGAAAGCGCGGATGCGCTTGGCGTTGACGCCGAGGTCGCTGATCCCGATCCGGCTGACCGAGCGCATATCGACCTTGCTGCCCTTGCCGTCGGCACTGGGGGTGATCCGCAGCACCACATCGTCGTTGAAGCGGATATAGGAGACGCTGGCGGTAGCCTCGATATGGCCGCGCGCGGGATCGCTTTTGACCAGTTCCCAGCCCTGCTCTTCCACCAGTTTCGCCGCTTCGGCAGTGACCACGGCGACCGGGCGGGGGATCTCGATGGGCCGAATATCGCCATAGGCACCGGCGTGAAGCTTGCGCCAGTTCTCAACGGTGCCGACCCCGGCAAGGTTGTCTTCGCGCAGCTTGAGCGCTTCGAACTGCGGGGGGTTGGCCAGATCGGTGGTCACGTCATGGATCGCCGGAACGTCGCCCGTGGCGGCCGGGCGCGAAGCGAGAAAGCCGACCATGCCCAAGGTCAGCACCAGCCCCGCCAGCAGCTTGCCGCGCGAGGGCAGCGCCTGTCCGCGCCCGACCAGCAAGGCCGCCAGGCCCACCACCAATGCCAGCGCCGCCACCAGCCCGCTGCCCAGGAACGCCATGAACCCGGTCAGCTTGGGGATAAGGTCATAACGCGCCAAGGTCAGCCCGCTTACCGCGACCACGACGGCGATCCCGGCAAGGAGCACCGACCAACGCGCCAGCCGCGCCTTCCATCCCGATTGTCCGGCCATATCGCGTCCCCTTGTCCGTTGCGCCGCGACGTCAGCATTAAACCGCAGCCCCGTCAATCGCGCCGACACAGGGTGGATCGACCGCAGCCGCGCACTGCGCTACACCGGCCACCCAAAGGGGAGGATTTTCGCCACCATGCAGCCCAAACGTCTGGCCTTACTTGCTCTGTTCATCGCCGCGCTGACCGCGTGGTTCGCGCTCGACCTGGGCCAATACCTGACGCTTGAGGCGCTGAAGGCCCAGCAGGCCGCGATCGACCAATTCTACCGCGCCAACCCCTTGCTGGTGCTGGCCGCGTTCTTCCTGATCTATGTCACGCTGACCGCGCTGTCGGTGCCCGGCGCGGCGATCATGACCCTGGCGGCGGGGGCGGTGTTCGGGGTGGCGACCGGCACCGTGCTGGTCTCCTTCGCTTCCAGCATCGGCGCGACGCTGGCCTTCCTCGGCTCACGCTATCTGTTCCGCGACGCAGTGCAGGCCCGCTTTGGCGCGCAGCTGCGCGGGATCAACGAGGGCATGGCGCGCGACGGGGCGTTCTATCTGTTCTCGCTGCGGCTGGTCCCGGTCTTCCCGTTCTTCGCGATCAACCTGCTGATGGGGCTGACTCCGATCCGCACCTGGACCTATTACTGGGTCAGCCAGCTGGGGATGTTCCTGGGCACCGTGGTCTATGTCAACGCCGGAACCCAGCTGGCGCAGATCGGCTCGCTGTCCGACATCGCCTCGCCCGGCCTGCTCGGCTCCTTCGCGGCGCTGGGGCTGCTGCCGTGGGTGGGCAAGTGGATCATGGGGCTGATCAAGCGGCGGCGGGTCTATGCCCGCTGGACCAGGCCCAAACGGTTTGACCGCAACATGGTGGTGATCGGGGCCGGCGCGGCCGGGCTGGTCTCCTCGCTGATCGCCGCGACCGTGAAAGCCAAGGTCACCCTGGTCGAGACGGACAAGATGGGCGGCGATTGCCTCAACTATGGCTGCGTGCCGTCGAAAGCCCTGATCAAATCGGCGCGCATTGCCGAGCAGATGCGTCATGCCGACCGCTATGGCCTAGAAGGCAGCGACCCGCGCTTCAGCTTCAAGGCGGTGATGCGGCGCGTCCACCACATCATCGCGGCGATCGAACCGCGTGACAGCGTCGAGCGTTACACCGGCCTGGGGGTCGATGTGGTCAAGGGCTATGCCAAGATCGTCGATCCCTGGACGGTCGAGATCGCGTGCGAGGAGGGCACCACCCAGCGGCTGACCACCCGCTCGATCGTGATCGCCGCCGGGGCCGAGCCGCTGGTGCCCGACCTGCCGGGGCTGGCGGGATCGGGCTATCTCACCAGCGATACGCTGTGGGAAGAGTTCGCCAAGCTCGACACCATGCCGCGGCGGATCACGGTGCTGGGCGGCGGGCCGATCGGCTGTGAACTGGCCCAGGCCTTTGCCCGGCTTGGCGCCGAAGTAACGCAGGTCGAGCTGGCCGAACGCGTGCTGATCCGCGAGGACGAGGACGTTTCGGCACTGGCCAAGACAGCCCTGGAAACATCGGGAGTGATCGTGCTGACCGGGCACGAGGCGCTGCGGGTCGAGGGCCAGAACCTGATCGTGGGCTCGAACGGCGCGGAGCAAGCCATCCCCCACGATGCGCTGATCCTCGCCATCGGCCGCAAGGCGCGGCTCAGCGGCTATGGTCTGGAAGAGCTGGGGATCGAAACCCACAAGACCGTGGCAACCGACGAATACCTCGCCACGATCTATCCCAACATCTTCGCTGCGGGCGATGTCGCCGGGCCCTACCAGTTCACCCACACCGCTTCGCACCAGGCCTGGTTCGCCAGCGTCAACGCGCTGTTTGGCCAGTTCAAACGCTTCAAGGCCGATTACCGGGTGATCCCCTGGACCACTTTCATCGACCCCGAAGTCGCCCGGGTCGGCCTCAACGAACAGGAAGCGACAGCGCAAGGGATCGCCCACGAAGTCACCGTCTATCCCATGCACGAGCTTGACCGCGCCATCGCCGAAAGCGCCACTGCCGGCTTCGTCAAAGTGCTGACCCCGCCGGGCAAGGACCGGATCCTGGGCGTCACCATCGTTGGCGATCACGCCGCCGAACTGCTCGCCGAATATGTCCTGGCGATGAAGCACGGGCTGGGCCTGGGCAAGATCCTGGGGACGATCCACACTTATCCGACCATGGCCGAGGCGAACAAGTTCGCGGCCGGCGAATGGAAGAAAAGGAACGCGCCGCAGCGCCTGCTGCGGCTGGTCGAGCGCTACCACACCTGGCGGCGGGGCTAGCCGATGTTCGACGCCAAGCTTCGCCCGCTGATCGATCCGCCGCTGGGTGCGATGGGCCGCTGGCTGGCCGGGCTGGGGATCGGCGCGAATACGGTTACTTTTGCAGGCATTGTGCTGGGCATCGGTGCTGGAGTGGCGGCGGCGCGGGCGGATTTTGGCCTGGCCCTGGTACTGATTCTCGCCAACCGCCTGCTCGACGGGCTGGACGGTGCCGTCGCCCGTGCCACCCGGCTAAGCGATTTTGGCGGCTATCTCGATATTGTCGGCGATTTCGTGTTCTACGCGGCGGTGCCGCTGGGCTTTGCCCTGGCCGCCCCGGCCAACCAGCTCCCGGCACTGGTCCTGCTCGCCAGCTTCATCCTGACCGGGATCAGCTTTCTGGCTTTCGCCGCAATCGCGGGCAAGCGCGGGCTGGAAACCGAGGCGCACGGGCGCAAGAGCTTCTTCTACAACACCGGCCTCGCCGAAGGGACCGAGACGATCGCGGTCTTCGTCGCCATGGCGCTGCTGCCGCAGCATTTCGCGGTTATCGCTTACGGTTATGCGGCCTTGTGCCTGCTCACGGTTGTGCAACGCACCTTGATAGCCCGGCAGACCTTTGGCGATGGCTGATCTCTTGACCAGCCAGCCGGAAACGATCCGCACTGCGGTGTTTCTGGGCATCTTTGCCGTCATGGCGGGCTGGGAAGCCGTGGCACCGCTGCGCCGCTCAGAACTGCCCCGCCTGATCCGCTGGAGCAACAATGCGGCGCTGCTGCTGACCGGCAACCTGCTGCTCAAGCTGATCGTGCCACTGGGCGCCGTGGGCTTTGCCGCTTTGGTCCAGACGCACGGCTGGGGCCTGCTGGGGTTGGTGAACTCGCCCGACTGGCTGGAACTGGTACTGGCTTTCGTGGCTCTCGACCTCGCGATCTATGCCCAGCACCGGCTGTTCCACAAGGTCCCGCTGCTGTGGCGGTTGCACCGCGTCCACCATGCCGACACCATGTTCGACGTCACCACTGCACTGCGCTTTCACCCGCTGGAGATCGCAGTCTCGCTGGCGATCAAGCTCGCCGCAATCGCGCTGATCGGAGCCAGCCCCACCGCGGTGCTGCTGTTCGAGATCGTGCTCAACGCCGCGGCGATGTTCAACCACGGCAACGTCACCCTGCCCGCCTGGCTGGAACGCCCGCTGCGCCGCGTAATCGTCACCCCCGACATGCACCGCATCCACCATTCGACCCGGCCAGCTGAGACCGACAGCAACTACGGCTTCAACCTGTCCTGCTGGGACCGCCTGTTCGCCAGCTACACCCCCGCCCCCAGCCGCCCGCAAGAGAGCATGCCCATCGGCCTAACCCAGTTCCGCGCGCCCCGCGAAGCCTGGCTCGACCGCCTGCTGCTGCAACCGTTTGCCCGAACGACGCCGGACCGCGAGAGCAAAGAGAATGTATCACCGCTCTGACACAGAGCAAATGGTGCCCAGAAGAGGAGTAGGAGCGCTGCGCTGTATGGTGTCCCGCGGGGTGGTGCAGCTGGGGTGGCCGATTTGGAGCGACTTGGGCAAAACCTGACTCAAATTCCGTCTATGCTGAGCTTGTCGAAGCACTGCCATTTTCTTCGTGCCTCGCCCGCAACCGCTTGAAGAAAAGAGCAGTGCTTCGACAAGCTCAGGATAGTCGGGGCTGGGGCGAGGCGATTCAGATCTTCCAATCACCGTTCTAGAAAGAGCGGAAACGGCGATGTCGTTCATCGTCGCGACGCTCTGACGACGTCCAGCGAAGGGGATTGGCAATCCTCATAGGTCAGGACCACTGCACCTTGGCACAAGGGCTATGTTCTCAGCTTGTTCCAGTCAAGGGCGCACAAGCCAAATTCCACGATTTTGGAGCCAATTCACCGCATCAGCAAAATCGAAATCCGCCGGTTCCTTGGATCCTCCGGCTTGTCCCTGACCAGCGGTTCCCGGTCCGCCACGCCTTCGATCTTGCGGAAGCGGGCCTCGCCGATCCCGCGCTGCATCAGCGCCTGGCGGGTGGCCTCGGCGCGCCCGGCCGAAAGCGACCAGTTGTTCGCGACATTCATGGAACCTTTGGCGCCGCCGTTCCACGGCAGGGCATCGGTATGGCCGCGGATCGAGATCGCGCCGAGTTCGCCGGCCAGCATGTCCCCGATTGCTCCCAGCAATTGGGCAGCATCGGGGGTCAGCACGGTAGTGCCCAGCTGGAACATCGAGAAGTCGGCGTCATCGACCAGGTCGATCCGGATCCCTTCGCTGGTGTCGATCATCCGGACCTGCTTGGCGAGCCGGGCAAGGCGCTGGTTGGCCTCCAGCTTGGCCGCCAGTTTCGCCTGCATCTTCTTCATCTGCTTGATCTTCTCGGTGCCC
>PNJT01000057.1 GCA_013822005.1 Novosphingobium sp.
CGAGCAGGTGCTGACCGCCACCGCCGAAGAATGCGCCGCGCTGGCGCAGCGGTTTGGGCTGGTGGCGGTGAACAGCCTGTCGGCCCGCGTCACCATGGCGAGCGACGGCCCGGCGGTGAATGCCAGCGGCACGATGGAGGCCGATGTGGTGCAAAGCTGTGCGGTTTCGGGCGAGGACCTGCCAGTGCGGATCAGCGAAGCGCTGTCACTCCGCTTTGTCCCCGCGCCCGATGAACACGCTGCCGAGGTCGAACTGGAAGCCGAAGACCTCGACGAGATCGAGATGGAAGCAGGCCGCTTTGATCTGGGCGAGGCCGTGGCGCAAAGCCTGGCGCTGGCCATCGACCCCTATCTTGAAGGCCCCGGTGCCGAAGAATTTCGGCGCAAAGCCGGGATCCTCAGCGCGGGCGAAGGCGGGGCCTTTGGCGCGCTGAAGGACTTGCTGAAGAAGTAACCTCCCCCTTGGGGGAGGGGGACCATGCGAAGCATGGTGGAGGGGTACGCGCGGGTGGTCGCCACCTCGCGGGCGAGCACCTTGTGCTTGCCTTCAATGTCGGGATCACTCGCGCGTACCCCTCCACCATCCCTGCGGGATGGTCCCCCTCCCCGTTTCGGGGAGGATCATCAGAACGGGATATCGTCGTCGAGATCGTCGGCGAATCCGCCACCGCCGCCAGCACCGCCGCCCATGCCGCCGCCGCCCGAACGCTGGCCTCCTCCGAAATCATCGCCGCCGCTGCGCTGGCCGCCGCCGGAACCGCCGCCACCGCCGCCCTGGCCGCCGCCCGGGGCGCCATCGAGCATGGTCAGCACGCCGCCCATGCCGCCGACCGACACTTCGGTCGAGTAGCGGTCATTGCCCTGAGCGTCCTGCCACTTGCGGGTGCGCAGCTGGCCTTCGATATAGACCTTGCTGCCCTTGCGCAGATAGCGTTCGGCCACGCCGACCAGGCCGTCCGAATTGAGCACCACGGTGTGCCACTCGGTCCGCTCCTTGCGCTCACCGGTGTTCTTGTCTTTCCAGTTCTCGCTGGTGGCGATCCTGAGGTTGGCGATCCGCCCGCCGTTCTGGAAGGTCTTCACTTCCGGGTCGGCGCCCAGGTTGCCGATGAGAATGACCTTGTTGACGCTGCCTGCCATCGAATCGAGTCCCTTTGATTTGCTTGGCCATGGCCTAGCGCCTCGATTGGGGGAGTGCCAGATTAGCGAGGGCGGATTTCCCCGGTGGTTGTCGAGAGAGTTCGCGCGAAGACGCAAAGACGCGAAGAGGCAGGACCTGCGCCGCAGGCACCTGAATCCAATTCAGCTGTTCCGACTTACCAAGGCTCTGGAATTTGTAACGGCTTCGCCGAGCAACCCGACATCTTCGCGCCTTCGCGTCTTCGCGCGAAATATTACAGCTATCCTGGGTAGCCCTACCCCAGCCCCAACCAGACCGCGCCCCAATAGGTGAGGCCAGCGAACAGGTAAGCCAGGCCAAACAAGTAGGCGAGCATGAACAGCGGCCATTTCCAGCCGTTGGTTTCACGCCGGGTGACGGCGATGGTGCTCATGCATTGCGGCGCGAAGACGAACCAGGCGAGGAAGGCCAGCGCGGTGGGCAGGGTCCAGTCGGCCTTGAGCCGCTCGCCCAGTTGCTGGGCCTGCGCCTCTTCATCGCTGGCACCCACTGCATAGGATGTTGCCAGCGAGCTTACCGCCACTTCGCGCGCGGCCATGGCCGGGATCAGCGCGAGCGCGATATCGCGGTTGAAGCCGATCGGTTCGACCACCACCGCCAGGCCATTGGCGATCTTGCCCGCGATCGAGGCATCGACCTGGTCCTGGCCTTCAGCGGCGCGCGGGAAATTAAGCAGCAGCCACAGCACCACCGTGACCATGAAAATGATCGTCCCCGCCCGGCGCAGGAAGATCCAGGCGCGCTGCCACAGCCCGATCAGCAGGTCCCCCGGATGCGGCATCTGGTACTTGGGCAGTTCCATGATGAAGCCCGAGGCCGCGCCTTTGGTCACCGAACTGCGCAGCACCAAGGCCACCAGCATCGCCGCGACAATCCCGAAGACATAGAGCCCCAGCAGGACCAGCCCCTGCAGGCCGATCGGACCCAGCACCGCCCGGTTGGGGATGAAGGCGGCGATGATCACCGCATAGACCGGCAGCCGCGCCGAACAGGTCATCAAGGGCGCGACCAGGATCGTGGTCAGCCGGTCGCGCGGATCGGTGATGCTGCGGGTCGCCATGATCCCGGGGATCGCGCAGGCAAAGCTGGACAGCAGCGGGATGAAGCTGCGCCCCGACAGGCCCACGCCCGCCATCATCCGGTCCATCAGAAACGCCGCGCGGGCCATATAGCCTGAGGCTTCCATCGCCAGGATGAAGAAGAACAGGATCACGATCTGCGGCAGGAACACCACCACCGAGCCGACGCCCGAGAGGATCCCGTCGGTCAACAGATCGCGCGGCAGGCCCTCGGGCAGAACCGCGCGGGCCTGCTGGGTCAGCCAGCCGATGCCGCCTTCCAGCGCATCGGCGAACGGGGTCGCCCAGCTGAACACCGCCTGGAACACCACGAACAGCAGTGCGAACAGGATCAGCGGCCCGGCCCAGGGATGCAGGAACAAGCGGTCGAGCTTGGCATGGAGCCGGTGCTTGGCGGTTTCGGAAACGATTGCGGCCTCGGCGATGGCCTGGGCGGTGACGCGGCGTTCGGTCAGCGTGGTGTGCGGGCGGTGATGCTCGGCCGGGCGATCTTCGGCGGCGGCGATCGCGGCGGCAAGGTCGCTGAGGCCGCGGCGGCGCACTGCCACTGTCGCTACCACGGGCACGCCCAGCGCTTCCTGCAGCGCCTGCGGATCGATCACCAGCCCGTCCCGTTCGGCCAGATCGAGCATGTTGAGCGCGACCACCGTGGGCCGTCCCAGCGCGATCACTTCCTGCGCGAAGACCAGGTGCTGTTCGAGGTTCGAGGCATCGAGCACCAGCACCAGAACCCGCGGCGCTTCCTCGCCCGGAAAGAGGCCCATGATGACCTTGCGGGTCACTTCCTCGTCGGGGCTGGTGGCATTAAGGCCGTAGCTGCCCGGCAGGTCGGTCAGCGTGATCGTCTCGCCGCTCGGCAAGGCCAGCAGCCCGGCCTTGCGCTCCACTGTAACGCCGGGATAGTTCGCGATCTTCTGCCGCGCGCCGGTCAGCGCATTGAACAGCGCGCTTTTGCCCGCGTTGGGATTGCCGACCAGTGCGGCGCTGCGCATTACAAGGCTTCCACTTCGATCGCGCGGGCATGGGCCCGGCGCAGCGCGATGGTCATCCGCCCGATGCTGAGCGCAATCGGATCGTGCCCGCCAAACACGCCGCGATGCGCGATGCTGACCTTGGTGCCGACTTCGATCCCCAGCGCCTGCAGCCGCAGCGCCTCTTCCTCGACCAGCCGCGACCAATCGACCGCAGCAATCCGCGCGCCTTTGCCCAGGGGGAGGAGATCGAGTGTCATGCTGCAATGGCCGCTGCCACAAGGTGCGGCTTATTGCAAGTCATTCGCAATAATTTGATCGAGGTCAAATTCCTCCCCGGCACGGGGAGGGGGACCACCGAAGGTGGTGGAGGGGTACGCGCAGGTGGTCACCACCTCGCGGGCAAACGCCTAGGGCTGGCCTTCCATGTCAGGACCACTCGCGCGTGCCCCTCCACCATGCTTCGCATGGTCCCCCTCCCCCAAGGGGGAGGAATTAACGCGCCGGATACCTTAGCCGCCCCAGCAACCGCGCCGGGCTGAAATGCTCGTCCGCGGGCCTCAGCAGCCGGGCCTTGGCTTTCTCAAACTTCATGATCCCTTCGATCCGGCGATCGAGGAAGGCCTTGGTCTCGGCATGGTCCTCGCTGGTGTCACCCACATAGACCGCCAGCGTCGCAGCATAGATCGAACCCAGCGTCATGCGCTTGGTATAGTGGTTGTAGTCGCTCGCCGTATCGCCAGCCAATCGCCACATTGCGTCGGCACTGCGCCAGCCGAGCCGCAGCGCGGTGGGCAGATTCTGCGGCATGGCCATGATCGCCTGGGCGCGGCGCAAGGCTTCCTTCTGGTGGGCGATCGCCTCCAGCCGGAACAGTACCAGGGTGCGGATCTTTTCGCGGATCTTGAGCGGGGCGAGCTTTTCGGCCGGCAGCGCCTGGGCCATCGCCGCATCGACGCTGGCCGCCCAGGCATCGATCATCGCCATGGCTCCGCCACCAAAGGCATAGACTGCCGCGTCCGGATCAACGCCCTCCTGCTCCGCCGCGCAGCGCACCGCCTCTTCGCTCCAGCCGTCGAAAGCGGCGGCATCGGCGATTCCCGTGGCTAGCTGCAGGCGCAGCGCGTCGAGGCTGTCGGCAGCCATTACTTCGGCCCGAACACTTTCACATCGGGACCGATCTTGAGCTGCGACTTGGGCTTGGTGCTGGCTTCGATTTCCTTGAGCATCGTATCGCTCTTGGAGTCGAGCTTGGCATAGTCGCGCGCGCTGCGGCCCGAATTGTCGGTCCGGTCGGGGTTGGCCCCGGCCTTCAGCAGCACCCGCACCATGGCCGCATTGCGGTTGTGGACTGCGGTGATCAGCGGGGTTTCGCCGGTCGAATTGGGTTCATCAACCTTGGCCCCCTTCCCGACCAGGAATTCCACGCCTTCGAAGTAGTTGAGGTTGGCGGCCACCACCAGGGCCGTTTCGCCCTTGACGTTGCGGGCGTTCACATTGGCGCCCTTGGCCACCAGGAACTGCATCCAGGTCAGGTCGCGGCGCTGGGTGACGATGTGCAGCGCGCTGTCACCCGAGGTGACATCCCGGGTGTTGATCAGGTTGGCACCCTTTTCCTCGAGCAAGTCGGTCGCCTTGTCGCCTTCCTTCTTGCGGACGGCTTCGAGGAACTTGAAGCTGTCCGAAAACTGCGCGGCGGCCGGGCCAGGCAGCGCCACAGCGGCACCCAGCAGCGCGGCGAGAGCCAGGGACAACTTGCGAATGCGCGGCACGGACATGAATCCTCCTGTTGCGGGCATGCGGCACACAGAATCACCGCGCGGCCCGAAAGCCTCCTTGCGCACGAAGGTTTAGCAGAGCATGAACCGCCGCGCCATGACCAAGCCAATTCGATTTTTCGCCGCCGCCGCGCTCGCCCTTGTCCTTGCCGCGTGCCAGCCTTCCGCCAGCCAGCAACAGGGGCCCATCGGGGCCAATCTGGAAGGCAGCGGGATCGGCGGGCCGTTCACTTTGGTGGACAAGGATAACAAGAGCGTCAGCTGGGACCAGTTCAAGGGCAAATACCGGATCGTCTATTTCGGCTTTACCTACTGCCCCGATGCCTGCCCGATGGATCTGGGCGTGGTGATGCAGGGCTACCTCAAATATGCCAAGGACCATCCGGAGCTGGCGCAGGATGTGCAGCCGATCTTCATCACGGTCGATCCGGCGCGCGATACCCCAGCGCGGGTGGGTGAATTTACCTCGGCCTTTTCGCCCAAATTGCTGGGCCTGACCGGCAGCCAGAAGGAAGTGGACGTCGCGATCAAGGCGTTCAAGGTGGTCGCCGGGCGCGGCAAGGAGGTACCGGGCGGTTACCTGATGGACCATAGCCGCTTTGCCTATCTGATGGACCGCGATGGCAAGGCCTTGCTGGCACTGCCGGTGGACAAAGGCCCCGATGCGGTCGCGGTCGACCTTGCCGCAGCGGTGAAGTGACCAAACTGCGTCCCCAGTTCTGGGAATTGCCGATCGAAACGCTGTCGCGCGGCGAATGGGAGGCGCTGTGCGACGGCTGCGGCCAGTGCTGCATGCACAAGGCCGAGGATGAGGACACCGGCGAGATCTATCCCACCAATGTCGCCTGCCAGCTGCTCGATATCCGGAGCGGGCGCTGCGGGGACTACAAGAACCGCAAGGCGCGGGTGCCCGATTGCGTGCAATTGACCCCCAAGCTGGCGCTGACAATCGCGTGGCTGCCCGAAACTTGCGCCTATCGCCTGCGCGCCGATGGCTTGCCGCTGCCCGATTGGCACTATCTGTTGTCGGACGATCCCGAAGCAGTCCACCAAGCCGGCATTTCGGTTCGGGGGAAAGCAATCCCCGAACACCTTGCCGGGCCGCTCGAACAGCATGTAGTCCTGCCGCCCGGGATTGAGATCGCCGATGATTGACTGGCTGCTGAAGCGCGAGAACCAGAACCCGCAGGTCGAAGTGGCCGGGCGGGTGCTCCCCGTCGTGCTGCGCCGCAACGCCCAGGCCCGGCGGATGACCATGCGGCTCGCCCCCGATGGCAGCGAGGTCAGGATCACCCTGCCGCGCTGGGGGCGCAGTGCCGAGGCGCTGGAATTCGCGAACAAACGCAAGGGCTGGATCGCGGGGCAATTGGCCGCAGTGCCCGAGCCGGTCTGCTTCAGCGCGACAAGCACCCTGCCCTATCGCGGCGACGCCTTGCCGATCCGCCACGATCCGGCGGCCTCGCGCCGGGTCAAGCTGATCGAGGGCGAAGTCCACCTGGGCGGCCCGGTCGAATCGCTTGCCCAGCGCCTGCGCCGTTGGCTTGAAAATGAAGCGCGCATGTTGATGGAGGAGGACCTGGCCTTCTATTGTCAGCGCGCCGAACGCCCGCTCCAGCGGCTGATGCTCAGCAATGCCCAGCGCCGCTGGGGCAGCTGCGCGCGCGACGGGACGATCCGGATCAACTGGCGGCTGGTCATGGCGCCTGACATGGTCCGCCGCTCGGTGGTGGCGCACGAAGTGGCGCACCTGGTCCACTTCGATCACAGCCCTGCGTTTCACGCGATGCTGGGCGCGATCTATGAGTACGATATCCGCGCGGCGAATCGCTGGCTCAAGCGCAACGGACGGCAACTCTATGCCTTGCTTGGGTAATTCACCGTAACCCTCCGTTAACCAAAAAGGGCCGAAATGGCGGCATGGTGCGATACGCTCGCCTTGCCCTTGTGGCCCTGCTGCTCGCTGCCCCGGCTGCGGCGCAAGAGGGCTGCCGGCTGTGCTACGGCGATGCCGGGGCGAAGCCCGGCGAGCGACCGCTGGCCATCGAGATCTGGACCGACCTCAACTTCGCCAAGCTTGCCTTGACCGGGCGCAGCGGCGGCAGCGCCGAAGTGGCTGCCGGAAGCAGCGACAAGCGCACCAGCGGCGAGATTATGGACCTTGGCGGCACCACGATCACCGGGCGCGGGCGGATCACCGGGGTACCTTTGCGCGAAGTGCGGGTCAATCTGCCCGGCCAGGTTGAGATGACCACTCCCGAAGGCGGACGCGCGCGCCTGACCGGCTTCACCACCGACCTGCCCCAGCGCCCCACACTCAACGCCAATGGCGAGCTGGAATTCAGCTTTGGCGCGCGGCTGGTGATCGACGGCGGGCGCGGCGGGAAATTTCGCGGGCGCTTCCCGATTTCGGTCGATTACAACTGAACACTGGCGCAAGGGCCCGCAAGCGCCTATTCTTGGGCCATGCTGCGCAGGACCAACTACTGGAAACACGTCAACCCCAGCGGAGCGATCGGCGATCTGGTCGCGGTGTTCCGCGAGGCCGGATCCCAGCGCTGGAGCAATGCGGCGATCGCTGCGGTGCTGACTTTCGGGGTCTTTTCCGTGATGACCTCGCAAAGCTGGAGGGTGGAGCGCAAGCTGCCGACGGTCACTTACATCAATTCCTGGCCGGCCGACCGCACGGCTGAGGAAACCCGCGCATTTATCCTTCGCAACCAGAAGGAAAAGGAAGAGTTTGAGGCCCAGCAGGCCAAGGCCGATGCCGAAGCGCAGCGGCTGTGGATGGCGGTGGGCAAGGCCAGCGGGATGGATGTCAAGGAAATGAAGGCCCGCGCCGATGCCGAAAAGGCCCAGGAAAAGGCCAAGGCAGACGCCGAGGCCAAGAAGGCGCTAGAGCAGGTCAAGATTGAAAACTGAAGATGACCGGCGCTGGCTGGCCGCGGCAGCGCGGCTGGCGGGGCGCGGTGTTCCCCTGTCGCGTCCCAACCCTGCTGTCGGCGCGCTGATCGTCAGACAGGGCAAAGTGGTGGCGGGCGGCTGGACCCAGCCCGGCGGGCGCCCGCATGCCGAAGCCGTGGCGCTCGCAGCAGCGGGCCAGGCGGCGCAGGGGGCAACGCTCTATGTCACACTCGAACCTTGCGCTCATCAGAGCCAGCGCGGCCCGGCCTGCGCCGATCTGGTCGCCGCCAGCGGCCTCGCGCGCGTCGTGATCGGCTGCGGCGATCCCGATCCGCGCACTGCCGGACAAGGGATCGCGCGGATCCAAGCCGCCGGGATTGCATTCGATCTGATCGACAGCGGCGAATGCGCCGCCAGCCTCTCCGGCTACCTGACCAGGGCTCACAAAGGCCGCCCCGAAGTCACGCTCAAGCTGGCGCTGTCCGAGGATGCCCGGTTGGCCCCACCGCCTGCTGAGGGCCAATGGCTGACCGGCGAGACGGCCCGCGCGCATGTCCATGCCTGGCGGGCGAAGATGGACGCGATTGTGGTCGGCAGCGGCACCTTGCGCGCCGACAGTCCCCGGCTCGATGTGCGCTTGCCGGGGATCGAGCACCGCAGCCCCGAACGCTGGCTCTTGACCCACGGCGCTGCCCCGCCAGGCTGGCACGCCCTGCCCACGCCCCAAGCCATCGCGGATATGGCAGGCGTGCAATATCTGATGGTCGAAGGCGGTGCCGGGGCCGCGCAGGCGTTCCTCGAAGCCGATCTGGTCGATCGCCTGCTGCTCTACCGCGCGCACCGCGCAGTTGGCGGCGAAGCGCCCGCGCTGCCCCAACTGACCCGCGCCGCACTGGCCTCCGATCCCCGCTGGCAGTGCATCGACACGCGCCCGCTTGGCAATGACAGCATCGATCTATACGAGCGGGCGTGATGTTTACCGGAATTATCACCGCCGTCGGCACGATCCGCGAAGTGCGCAACCAGGGCGACCTGCGCGCCGTGATCCAGTGCCCCTATGATCCAGACCAGATCGCGATCGGCGCTTCGATCGCCTGTTCGGGCGTCTGCCTGACCGTGGTCGAAAAAGGCGGAAGCGCAGGCGACGCCTGGTTTGCGGTCGATGTCTCGGGCGAAACCATCAGCAAGACCGCGCAGGACCAATGGGCGGCAGGGCGCAAGCTCAACCTCGAACAGGCGCTCAAGCTGGGCGACGAGCTGGGCGGGCACATCGTCACCGGCCATGTCGATGCGGTGGGCCTGATCACCGCCCGCGAGGAAGTCGGCGGATCGCTCCATGTGGCGGTGACCACGCCGGCCGAGCTTTCGGCGTTTGTGGCCCCCAAAGGCTCGATCACGGTCGATGGCGTTTCACTGACCGTCAACGCGGTCGATGACCACGCCGACGGCACCTGCACCTTCCACCTCAACATCATCCCCCACACCGCTGAAGTCACCACGCTGGGCGCGCTGGCGGCGGGCGATGCGGTGAACCTGGAGATCGACGTGCTGGCGCGGTATCTCCAGCGGATGGAGAAGCTGCGGAGGTAAGGCCCTCAAGGTCCTCTCCATTTTTCGCGAAGTGCAAATGGGGTGGTGGCAGACGCCGAAGGCGGCTGACGGAGGGGTAATGGCGCGAGCTCCGAGGCCCCTTCCGACATTTGCCTTCAGCAAATGCCACCTTGTATCTCGATTTTGTTGCATAGAGCGTTTGCGGGAAGTTCCGCTGGCGGAACTCTCGCGCGTGATCTCATAGACCACGTGCCGGACCGGGCCGCTGGCGGTTTCATCTCGCGGTTTGTGACCCCACCCCAGTGGCTGCGGCCAAGGAACGTCCAGCCGATCTCAACCGAGCCGCCATTCGCAGGATCGTAGGCCTGCATCCGCGACGATCCGATCATGGGCTTGTCGATCACCGCCAGTGCCCCGCCCTAGAGCGGTGATTGGAAAATCTGAATCACCTCGCCCCAGCCCCGACTATCCTGAGCTTGTCGAAGGATGGCTCTTTTCTTCAAGCGGTTGCGGCTGCGGCACGAAGAACAGGACAGTGCTTCGACAAGCTCAGCATAAACGGATTTGGGGCGGGTTTTGCGCGGCCTGGGATGCGGCGCTGGGCAAGGCTGACAGTTCCGCGCTGCTCAGCCTGCTTTCGCGGCTCAACCATGGCGCAAAGGGAAAGGGCGCCGGTGGAGGCGGCGGATGAAAAGTCACAGTTCTGGGAAACGGAATTTGCGTCCGCCGAAGCGGCCAGCTTTACCCGCTCACCGCGGCCAGATCGGCGACGAATTTGTCGATATTGCCCGCGGTCAGTCCGGCGATGTTGATCCGGCCAGAGCCCGCCATGTAGATCCCGTGATCCTCGCGCAGTTTGAGGATCTGCTCGCTGGACAGCGGCAGGACCGAGAACAGCCCGTGCTGTCCGCCCAGCGGCTTCAGGTCGATGCTGCCCGCCTGCCCGGCTTCGGCCAGTGCGCTGCGGACCTGGCGCATGCGGGTGCGCATGGTGTCAAGCTCGTCGAGCCACATTGCGGTCAGCTCCGGATCCTCCAGGATCAGCCGCACCGCTGCGCCGCCGTGATCGGGCGGCATCGACCAGGCCGCGCGGGCCAGCGCATGGCCGTTGGAGAGCACGCGGTTCAGCACCGCGGCATCCTCTGCCATGACATAGATCGCGCCGACGCGGTCGCGGTACATCCCGAAGTTCTTGTCGCAGCTGTAGGCAATCAAGGCTTCGGGAACGAGGCTGAGGACCTTGCGCAGGCCATAGGCGTCTTCTTCCAAGCCCTTGCCCAGCCCCTGATAGGCGAGGTCCAGGATCGGCAGCAGGCCCTTGGCGGCAATCAGCGGAGCGATCTCGTCCCACTGTTCGTTCGAATAGTCGATGCCGGTGGGGTTGTGGCAGCAACCATGGAGCATGATCGCATCGCCCGGCTGGGCCTGGGCAATCGCGGCGCGCAGCGCGTCCATATCGACCGTGCCGTCCGTGTTGGCGTGGTTGAAGCTTTTGAGCTCAACCGCCAGATCACCCAGGATCTGCGCGTGATTAGGCCAGCTGGGCAGGCCCATGATGATCCGGGCGACGCCCGCCTTCTTGGCCAAGGCCACCGCGAGCCGCACCGCGCCGGTGCCGCCGGGGGCCTGCATGCCTTCGATCCGCCCGCCCTTGCTGGGGTCGTCCTTGCCGAAAATGAACGGCATCAGGCCGTGGACGAAGCCCATGTCGCCTTCGGGGCCGAGGTAGCTTTTCGATTCCTGGGTCTCGAGCAGCTTCTGCTCCGCCGCCTTGATCGCGCCGAACACCGGGGTCGCGCCCTGGCCGGTGCGATAGACGCCCACGCCCAGGTCGATCTTGTCGGCGCGGGGATCGGCACTGTGGAGCTTGATCAGCGCGAGCAGCGCATCGGCGGGCTGTTGGGGAAGATTGCTGAGCATGATGGCGCGGCCCTTAGCCTCAGCGGCAACCCGCGAGCAAGCTCCATTTCGGACCCAATCCGATTTGCGGCCCTTGTGCCACCGCGATCCGTCGCTATGGGCCAGAGCCAGCGAGAGGCCTGCCGGCCCGCCGCAAGTTTCGGAAGAACAATTGGCAATGAAACCAAAATTGCTGAGCCTTCTCAAATTAACGGTCGGAGTGACCCTGTTCGCGGGGATCGCGGCGCTGACCGTGTGGCGGCTGCTGGGCTAGCCGCGATTCGGCTTGATTGCGCGCCGCGCCCGGCCGATAGGAGCCGCCATGCTCGCCCCCGAAAAGCGCCCCGCCCTGCCCTCCAGCCTGACCGCCGCGCTGCTCCGCGGGGCCAAGGGCCAATGCCCGCGCTGCGGCGAGGCCAGGCTGTTCCGCGCTTTCCTCAAGCCGGTCGATCACTGCCCTTCCTGCCACCAGGACTGGACCAAGCAGCGCGCCGACGATTTCCCGCCCTACATCTCGATCTTCGTCACCGGTCACCTGATGGCCGGGCCGATCATCTATTTCGGCGCGGAAAGCCCGATCCCGCTGTGGGCGGCAACCGCGATCTGCCTTGCCATGGCCGCTGCACTGATGCTGGCGCTGCTTCAGCCCGCCAAGGGCGGCACCGTGGCGCTGCAATGGTGGCACGGGATGCACGGCTTCGTGCCGTCAGGGCACGACGAAGCGGCAGGTGCGGCCCGGCCTGCGGGCGGACGGCCCTGGGGCTGAGCTCTTAAAACGGCAACCAGCGCTGCTTCTTCGAGAACTTGAGGTACCCGGCATTGACCCCCAGCCGCAGCCCCACACCGCTGCGGATCGGGATCAGCACGATATTGCCGCGCCGCACATAGCTGACGTTGTAGCCTGCCACCAGATAGGCCTGGCCTTCGCCCGCCGGGAAGCGCTTGTAGAGATCGTCGGTGTTGTAGAGGTTGTAGACCAGCACAAAGGTGCTGCCCGCGCTGGCCCCGGCGTCGAAGCCGATCGAGGGGCCGGTCCAGTACACCGGGTGCTGGCCCTCAACCTTGTGGAACAGCGTGCCCGAACCGTAACGCAGCCCCACCCCGATCGCCCCGCCGCCTTCGCGCCCGACGATATAGGCATTGGGCTCGCCCTGCTTCTTGAGCACGTCCTGGATCACGTCGGCCAGGCCCTTGGCGCCCTTGCCGAACACACCTTCGGCCGCGCCGATCAGGTCGTCCTGGCGATACGTGGTCGAAGGCTGGGCCGGGTCGGCCGGGGGCGCAGCCGGATCGACCGGCGCGGCGGGACTGGGAGTGCCGGCCGGCAAGGCTTCGGGCACATCGCTGGGGACCGGGGCGGGCGTCGGCATCGGCGCAGGCGTGGCACCGGGCCGCGACAGGTCGCCATCGATCGCCTTGTCGGGATCGACCGGCTGGATCTGCGCCGGCGCGGCCACCGATCCGGCCAGGACCAGGGCTGCCATGAATGCGATCATGCCGCCGCGAAGCGCCGTGAAGATGCGTTGTGCCATTGGGTCGATGTCCTTCCACAGCCCCGCCAACAAGGCGGCGTTCTCCCTTGTGAATCCAAGCCTGCCCAGCGGGCAATGAACCGGCGATGAGCCGAGTCGCTTTTGCGGCAGGCAGAGCAATTGGCGCGGCGGCAGGCCCCGCGCAAAACTTTGCGCAAGCCCCCTTGCCGCCCCCCCACACCGCCGCTATAGGCCGCCCTTCGCCGCTGCGATCCGGAGACGTGGGTGAGTGGCTGAAACCAACGGTTTGCTAAACCGTCGTACTGGTAAATCCGGTACCGAGGGTTCGAATCCCTCCGTCTCCGCCATTTCATATTGAATTTATTGGGTAATTTTCCGCCTAGTCTCGGAATTCCCTTAAAGGCTCCCCAAAAAGATCGTTCGCTGCGTCGTCAAAGTTGGCCAACGCCCTCGGACGTAAAAGGGGGCCCCATTGAATGGCTCCGGCGACCGGGGGGATGCCTTCGAGCGGAATCGCTCGGACTGGTCCGGGTGGCTGCAGCGAATGCGGGACAATTTTTCGGGTCTGCCTTGCCTCCGCTTAGTTTACAGGTCGAACAGCTTTTCCGGCCGTTGGTAAAATGTCTGAATGCGGCTCTTGTTCTCAACCTTGTGCCACCAACCTGCGAAATCGGGATGTTTGCGGCATTGGAGAAGTGCAAGCGGGATGCGCGGCACCTCGTAGTGGCGAATATTGGCGGGAATGCCCCAAAGTAGGCGCAGTGCCACGTAATAGTGCGAAACGGGGTGCGCCGGAATCATCAAGCGAAGCCATTCAACCAAGATTTCGACAGATTCCGGTTCCTTGCCGGTAGCCGCACCCCAGCAATAAGCCGCTACCTCGCGCGGCGCAGCTTCCCCTTTCACATCGCCAACCTCGGACAGTTGCTCTTCGGCTTTGTTTGCATAGCGGCCCAGGTCGAGCAAGAGCGAAGGCTCTTCTAGAAGCATCGACATTTGAGCTAGTGGA
>PNJT01000058.1 GCA_013822005.1 Novosphingobium sp.
TGGTGTCGTTGCCGCCGACGATCAGCAGGATCAGGTTGCCGATGAATTCCTCAGGCTCCATTTCCTTCATCGCATCAGATTGCAGCATGACCGAAATCAGGTCCTTGCCCGGATTGGCCATCCGTTCCTGCCACAGCGCGGCAAAGGCCATGCCCATTTCCTGCATCTTGGCCTGGCGCAGCTGGACCCCTTCAGGGGTCTTGATCAGCTCAACGTCGCCGCCATAGTCGGACCATTCGGTCAGCTTGTGGCGCTGGTCCCAGGGAAAGCCGAACAGCTTGGCGAGCATGCCGGTGGTCAGCTCGATCGAGACTCGCTCGACCCAGTCAAACGGTTCGCCAATCGGCAGACTGTCCAGCACTTCGCCGGTGCGAGCCACGCATTCGGCCTGCATCGCCGCGACTTCGCTGGGGCCAAAGCTGGGCGCGACCGTGCGGCGCTGGGCGGTGTGCTGCGGCGGGTCCATCGCGATGAACATCGGCTCGCGCATGTTGTATTCGTCCATCAGCGCCGGATCGCCCGAAATCGCGATCCCGCCGCGTTCCCAGCTGGACGAGAAGATCTTGGGCAGCGCCTCGATATGGATGATCGGCTTGTAAGTGGTGACCGACCAATAGGCCCCGAAATCGCTTTCGGGCACATACTGGATCGGCGCTTCCTTGCGCAGCCGGGCGAAGAGGTCCTGCCAGCGGTCTTCGGCATAAAGTTCGGGCCGCGAGACATCGATCGGTTCGATCGGCGAGGCGGTGCGTTGGAGTGCGGCGCTGCTGGCCATGGAGCTTCTCCCGGATTCGCGAAAAATGTTTTAGGGTGTTTACCCTAATTCCTGCACACACAGAGTCAAGCCCGCAAAAGCAAACCGCCCGGATTGCTCCGGGCGGCCACTCGCTGTCTCGGGTATCAGCGGGGAACTCTCAGTCGGCCTTGGCAGGCTTGGGGATTCGCCGGTAAGGAACGAATTCGCCCAGGTTGATGAAGCCGGCGGTGATGCGGCTGGAGCGGTTCATGGTGTGCATGATGTCAAGGCTGCACAGCTGGCTGCCGAAAATTCTTGTCACCACGATATCGTCATCATCGAGGTCTTGGGGGTTCCTGGGCACGTTGACCCAGATCGTGTTGCCCCAGCCAAAGACCAGCGCGGTCTTGTCGAGCACGCGCATCTGGCGGGTGTCGGTCGAGGAAAGGCAGTTGGTCGGCTTGCCCGGCTCACGCCCTTCGAGCAGCTTGGCCAGTTCCTGCTGCGGGGTCAGCTTGGGCTTGGCCTGCAGCGCGGGGCCTGCCAGCAACGCGGCGGCGGCGGTAACGGCGATCGCGAGCTTGCGCATGGTTCGACTCCTTGCCTTGTCTGATCGGGTTCAGCCTACTCCGGCTACCTGAACCGGGGCTGAAAACCTAACCGGTTCCGCCCACGGTCAGCCCTTCGATCAGCAAGCTGGGCTGGCCAACGCCCGCCGGGACCGATTGCCCGCCCTTGCCGCAGATCCCGATGCCCTCGTCGAGCTCCAGATCGTTGCCGATCCCTTTGATCCGGGTCAGCACGGTCGGCCCGTCGCCGATCAGGGTCGCGCCCTTGATCGGTGCGCCCAGCTTGCCGTTCTCGATTCTGTAGGCCTCGGTGCAGGAGAAGACGAATTTGCCCGAGACGATATCGACCTGCCCGCCGCCAAAGCTCTTGGCGAAGATTCCGTTCTTGACCCGGCTGAGCAGCTCGGCCGGATCGTCGTTCCCGGCCTTCATGAAGGTGTTGGTCATCCGCGGCATCGGCGCGTGGGCATAGGACTCGCGCCGCCCGTTGCCGGTGGGGGCCACGCCCATCAGCCGGGCGTTGAGCCGGTCCTGCATATAGCCTTTGAGGATCCCGTCTTCGATCAGCACGGTCTCGCTGGTCGGCGTGCCCTCGTCATCGATCGAGAGCGAACCGCGCCGCCCCTGGCCAAGCGCACCCAGCAGCGTGCCGTCATCAACCACGGTGACGCCGGGCGCGCCAACCCGCTCGCCGATCCGGCCCGAAAAGGCACTGGCACCCTTGCGGTTGAAATCGCCTTCAAGCCCGTGGCCGACCGCTTCGTGAAGCAGCACGCCGGGCCAGCCGGGGCCGACCAGCACGGTCATTTCGCCCGCCGGTGCCGCAACGCTTTCGAGGTTCACCAGCGCCTGGGCCAAGGCATGGTCGATCGCGCGGTTCCAGGTTTCGGGCAGGAACAGGTCGTCATAGAGCCGCCGTCCGCCGATTCCGAAAGTGCCGGTTTCGCGGCGGCCATTCTGCTCGACCACGATCGACACATTGAGCCGCACCATCGGCCGCACGTCGCTGGCGGTGAAGCCATCGCCGCGAACAATCTCGATCGCCGACCAGTTGGCGGCCAGGCTGGCCGAAACCTGCACCACGCGGGGATCGCGGGCGCGGGCGGCAGCATCAATGGTTTCGAGCAGCGCGACCTTTTCGGTAAAGCCCACAGTGTCGAGCGGGGACTGGTCGGTATAGAGGTGCCGGTTGTTGGCGCGCGGCGGCGCGGCGGGCTTGCCCTTGGCCGGATCGAGCAATTGCAATGTTTCCCCGGCGCGGCGGATCGCGGCCTCGCTGATTTCGTTGGCATGGGCAAAGCCGGTCATCTCGCCCGAGACCCCGCGCAGGCCAAACCCGGCATTGCGCGAATAGTCGGCGGTCTTGAGCCGCCCGTCATCGAACACGAACGCCTCGCTGGCGATGAATTGCAGGTAGAGCTCGCCATCGTCGCAGCGCCCCAGCACCTCGGCGGTCAAGGCCTGGGCGCGGGCGGGATCGAGCTGGGCATAGAGCAGCGAGCGGGGATCGGGAGTGGTCATTAGGAGGATATAGGGACTTGCGTCCTGCTCCGAAAGAGCCGAGCGATGGAGAGTCGGACTTTGTCGTTTACGCGTGTAATCGATTGCACTGGCTGCTAGCCCGATCTGCAAAGGAACTCGGAAAGGTTCAATTAGTGAGCACATCTCGCCGCCAGGTTTTGGGCCAGTTGGCGGTTGCCGCTGGCACTATCGCCTTGCCCTCCGCTGCGTGGGCGCAAGGAATGCTTGGCGGCAGTTATGTGGGAGAACTCTCGGTCGGACCGACCAAGCTCAGGCTTCGCTTGCTCCTCGAAGGACCCGGCAAGAGCACGCTCTTCAGCATCGACCAGGGCAATGCCCCAATCCCCGCGAGCGAAAACACATTGCAGGGCGATCGGCTGACTTTGAAATTCGCCGCCATTGGTGCTGTCTATGAAGCCCGAATCGTCAGTCCTGACCGGCTCGAGGGCACTTTCACCCAGGGCGGCCAGAGCTTTCCGCTGGTCTTTGTGCGCGGCGAGGCCCCGCCTGCACGTCCCGCCGCTGCGCAGCTGGGCCCGTTGACGCAGCAGATACTGGACGAACAGCGCCAGAAGCTTGGCACCCCGGGAATGGTCGCTGGCTGGGCCAGTTCGGCCGCCGCGCTCACAATTCTGGTCAGCGGAACCCGCAGTGCCGCATCGCCCGCCCCCGCACTCGCTGCCGACAAATGGCACCTGGGTTCGGTCAGCAAATCGATGACTGCCACGATGATTGCCCGGCTGGTCGATCGCGGCAAGCTGCAATGGGACAGCAAGCTTGGCCAGGTGCTGGGCGCGCGGGTGCCAAAGATGAATCCGGCCTACCGCGATGTCACCTTGCTCCACCTGCTGAGCCACCGCAGCGGGATGCCCGGCAATATTGATCTTGCGCTGTTCGATCGCTTCACCCGTCCGCCCATGGCCGACCCGCGGGCTGAACGGCTGCAGTTCGCAGAGCTGGCGCTGGCCATGCCCCCGGAGGCCAAGCCTGGCGAACGGTTGATCTACAGCAACAACGGCTTTGTCGTGGCCGGGCTGATGGCCGAGCAGGTAACCGGCAAAAGCTGGGAGCGGCTGATGCAAGAGCAGCTGTTCGCGCCGCTAAGGCTGGCGAGCGCAGGCTTCGGCCCACCGGGCAGCGCGGGCCGGCTTGACCAGCCGGAAGGCCACATAGTCTTGCCCCAAGGCAAATGCACCCCGACCAGGCTCGACAATCCCGCCGCGCTTGGCCCGGCCGGGCTGGTGCACATGGCGATGATTGACTTGTTGCGCTATCTCGATGCGCACCGCACGCGCCCTCAGCGCTTCTTGCGCAAGGCGACCTGGGACAAGCTGCACACCCCGCCGTTCGGGGGCAACTACGCGCTGGGCTGGTCGGTTTCGCCAAGCGGGTCGCTGTGGCACAATGGTTCGAACGGCAGCTGGTATGCAGAGGTCGCAGTGGACCAAAAGGCCGGAACAGTGGCAGCCTTTGCAGCCAACGATGCGGCAGCGGCCGGGGGCGGGCCGGGCCCGATCCTGACCGCCGCGCTGCGCGCTGCATCTAGTGGTCCGCAGCTTCCTTGAGCACGAAGCGCTTGTCGCAATAGCCGCACTCGGTATAGCCGCGCTCGTCGATTTCCAGCCAGACTTTGGGATGGCCCAAGGCAGCACCGCCGGGGATGCCGGTGGAACCATCGCAGGAAACGCGGGTGGTGGTGACGATCTGGGTCTCGGGCGTGGTGCTCATGCCCCGCGCCTTAGCAGCGAGGAAAAGCGATTTCCAGCCTACTGGTATTGGACCGTGACGTTGAAAGTGCCGTTATAGACCCCTGGCACCTGATTGGCCCCGACGTTGAGCCGCCCGGCAACCCGGAACGTGAAGATCCCGGTAGGCGAGTTGATTTCATATCGCCGGTTGCCATTGCCGCCCATGAAAGTCAGGTCTGGCTGGGTTCCCAAGGTCATCGTATTGACCAGCATTGTTGCCCCGCCGGGTCCGGTCAGGGTGACCGAGGTCGGGATCTGGATCCGCACCCGCATCCGGCGTGTGCCTCTCCCGGCGAATTCGGCGAACTGGCAATTGCCCTGGTGGATGATTGTCCCGGTGGTGGTGCAGCCACCCGAATTGACATCGACCGTGACCGTGCCGGCCGTGGGCCGCGCCGCGATCCGGCCAAAGTCGAGGTCCTGGGTTTTGGTCAGTGACAGCGGGGCGACGACCGCCGCAGTGGCGCTGCCCTGGACCGTGGCAACCCGGGCCCGGGCGGCCGGGGCGAGGAGCACCGAGAGGGTAAGCACCAGCAACGCGCAAAATGCGCGAATCGCGTGCCCGATCTGGCCGCGTGGCATGGAAACCCCCCAATGCATCACGATCACCCTAGGCGAAGGCCCTGAAGGCACCTTGCACGGCTATGGTTAACAGCCCGGTTACTTTGTCCTGCACCACAACAAACCGTGGGGGCCACTGCCGGGCTTTGCGCCAAGCATTTCTGCGGCTAAGCGGAGCCAATGGACAAACCCGCCGCAATCTCGATCAGGAACCTCGTCAAGCGTTATGCCCCGGCCGGCAACGCGCCTGCCAAACTGGCCTTGAACGACGTCAGTTTCGACGTGCCGCAGGGGCAGATCTTTGGCCTGTTGGGACCCAACGGCGCGGGCAAATCGACGCTGATCAACATCCTCGCCGGGCTGGTGATGAAGAGCAGCGGATCAGCGGAAATCTGGGGTTTCGACATCGATCACGATGTCCGCAACGCCAAGCGCGCGATCGGGATCGTCCCGCAGGAGATCGTGTTCGATCCGTTCTTCACGCCGTTTGAAGTGCTGGAGAACCAGGCCGGGCTTTACGGCGTGCCCAAGGCCGCGCGCAAAAGCCTGGAACTGCTCGGCCAGGTCCACCTGAGCGACAAGGCAAACGCCTATGCCCGCACGCTTTCGGGCGGGATGAAGCGCCGCCTGCTGATTGCCAAGGCGCTGGTCCACACTCCGCCGGTGATCGTGCTCGACGAGCCGACCGCCGGGGTCGATGTCGAATTGCGGCGGCAATTGTGGGAACTGGTGGGTGAACTGAACGCCGGCGGGGTCACCGTGGTGCTGACGACCCACTACCTCGAGGAAGCCGAACAGCTTTGCGAGCGCATCGCGATTATCAACCACGGGCAATTGATTGCCAACAAACCGACCCGCGAACTGGTTGAAATGGCTCGGGAAAAGGTTGTGGTTGTGACCGTCGCCCAGAAGCTTGCCGAATGCCCGGTGCACCCGGCCTTCCTCAAGTGCGAAAAGACCGGCGAGCAAGTGCTCGAGATCACTTACGACAAGGACAAGACCAATGCCGGCGAGGTCCTCTCGCTGGTCCAGGGCATGGGCATGAACATAGTCGATGTCACCACCCGCGAGGCCGATCTTGAGGATGTCTTCGTGCACCTGACCAGCCAGGCGGCGGCGTGAGGTTATGGCACTGACTGACCCACCCCCGACCCCTCCCGCAAGCGGGAGGGGGGAAGATAGCGCCGACCGGTCCCCCTCCCGCTTGCGGGAGGGGTTAGGGGTGGGTCAGTGAGAGGCCAAGGCAAGTTCCGCGATCGCGATACAAGCCGCGCCCGCGAACTGCGCAACTCCGCGACTCCGGCAGAACGTCTGCTCTGGCAGTATCTTGCGAAATCCCAGCTGGGCTGCAAATTCAGTCGCCAGATGCCTGTAGGGCCGTTCTTTGCCGATTTCCTCTGCCGGGAACGGGAGTTGATCATCGAACTCGACGGCTTCTCGCATGATGTCCAACCGGAGCGCGACATTTACCGCGACCGCTACCTGATAGAGCAAGGATTCCGTGTATTGCACTTCACAAACACGGATGTGCTGGGCAATGTTGAGGGCGTGGTAACTGAAATCAAGCGCGCACTGGCTGACTGGCCCACCCCCAGCCCCTCCCGCAAGCGGGAGGGGGGTTTATGAATTCCGACGTCATCATTGTCGGCTCGGGTGCTGCCGGCCTGACCGCCGCGCTGGCCTTGGCCGACAAGGTCAAGGTGCTGGTCCTGGCCAAGGGCGAGCTGACCGGCGGATCGACTGCCTGGGCGCAAGGCGGGATCGCTGCAGTGCTCGATGCTGGCGATACGTTTGAGAACCATATCCGCGATACGATGGTCGCAGGCGCCGGGCTCAACCGGCTGGAAACCGTTGAATTCGTGATCGAGCAGGCCCCGCATGCGATCGACCGGCTGGTCGAACTGGGCGTCCCCTTCAACACCGAAGGCGAGCATCTGCACCTGACCCGCGAGGGCGGGCACTCGCACCGGCGGATCGTCCACGTTGCCGATGCGACCGGGCGGGCGGTGCAGTCTGCGCTGCTCAAGGCCGCGCAGGACCATCCCAATATCACCCTGCTGCCGCACCAGTCGTGCATCGATCTGATCACCGGCAAGCATGAGGAACGCTATTCAGGCTCGGGCCGGGTCTGGGGGGTCTATGCCCTCAACGAAAGGACCGGCAAGGTCGAGGCCCATACCGCTCGCGCCACGGTGCTGGCCAGCGGCGGGGCGGGCCGCGTTTACCAGTTCAGCACCGCCCCGCGCGGCGCGACCGGCGACGGGATCGCGATGGCCTGGCGCGCGGGAGCCCGCGTCGGCAACATGGAAATGATGCAGTTCCACCCGACCTGCCTCTACAACCTCGACGTCAAGAACTTCCTGATCACCGAGGCGGTGCGCGGCGAAGGCGGGCGACTTTACAACCCCCGCACCGGGCACCGCTACATGCCCGATTACGACGAGCGTGCGGAATTGGCCCCGCGCGACGTGGTGGCCCGCGCCAACGACGCCGAGATCAAGCGCGACGGGCTCGACTATGTCCACCTCGACATCAGCCATCAGCCGAGCACCTTCGTGCGCGAGCACTTCCCCAACATCTACGAGAAGCTGATTGGCTTGGGCATCGACATGACCAAGGAGCCGATCCCGGTGGTCCCCGCCCAGCACTATACCTGCGGCGGGATCGTGATCGACTTGGCCGGGCGCACCGACCTGCCGGGGCTCTATGCCGCGGGCGAATGCACCGAAAGCGGGCTCCACGGCGCCAACCGCCTCGCCTCCAATTCGCTCCTCGAATGCTTCGTCTTTGGCGAAGCGGCAGCCAGCGACATCCTCCAGCGCTGGGACAGCTTCGAAGCCCCGCCCCCGGTCCGCGCCTGGGACGAAAGCCGCGTCACCGACAGCGACGAGGAAGTCGTGATCAAGCAGAACTGGACCGAAATCCGCCGGTTCATGTGGAACTATGTCGGGATCGTGCGCACCACCAAACGGCTGGAGCGGGCCAAGCACCGGATCCAGATGCTGGCGGGCGAGACCGAGGAATACTACGCCCATTTCCGCGTCTCAACCGACCTGATCGAACTGCGCAACCTGCTGCAATGCGCCGAGCTGATCGTGCGTTCGGCGCTGGCCCGGCACGAAAGCCGCGGGCTGCACTACACGCTCGACTATCCCAAGACCCTGGCCGAGGCGAAGGACACGGTGCTGGTGCCGTAAAACTGCCACGAAACTGCAACATTGCGCGCTCAGCCTGTCGGCGCAGTGGACAATGACGATTCTCAAGGCGAGGCGGGGGGCATTCCGTTGGAGGCAATCGGCCAGAGTGTGGCCGAGGAACGCGTGCTCGCCGCACAGCAGGCCGCGCTTGCCGCCGCGCACGTGCTGGCCCGGCGCGGGTCCTTGCAGGACCTTGAAGCCCTGATTGCGATCGCTTCTCCCGACGATGCGGCGCGGCTGCGCGAGCTGATGACCATGCCGGCCCAGACCGTCCCGCAGCGCCAGACCAGCGACGAGCTGGCCCCCGGCTGGAAGCGCGGCGGGTACCCTTACAAGTTCAAGATGCTGCGCCGGGATTATGAGACCGACAAGTTCCTGCTCCAGGCGGAGTTGCTCAAGTTCCAGACCTGGATCAAGGATACCGGCGCACGCGTGGTGATCCTGTTCGAAGGGCGCGATGCGGCCGGCAAGGGTGGGACGATCAAGCGTTTCATGGAACACCTCAACCCGCGCGGCGCGCGGGTGGTGGCGCTGGAGAAGCCCAACGATGTCGAGCGCGGGCAGTGGTATTTCCAGCGCTATGCCGCGCACTTGCCGACCAAGGGCGAGATCGTGCTGTTCGACCGCAGCTGGTACAACCGCGCCGGGGTCGAACAGGTGATGGGCTTCTGCGAGCCCGAAGAATACCGCGTCTTCCTGCGCGAAGCCCCCGAGTTTGAGCGCAATCTGAAACGCGGCGGAATCCACCTGATCAAGTTCTGGTTCTCGGTCAGCCGCGACGAGCAATTGCGGCGCTTTACCGAACGCAAGGTCCATCCGCTCAAGCAGTGGAAGCTCTCAGCCATCGACATGGCCAGCCTCGACAAGTGGGATGACTACACCCGCGCCAAGGAAGCGATGTTCGCCGCCACCGACACCGAAGAATGCCCCTGGATCGTGATCAAGAGCGACGACAAGAAGCGCGCCCGGCTTAACGCGATGCGTTTCGTGCTGCAGCAGTTCGACTATGCCGGCAAGGATGCGGCAGTAATCGGCAAGGTCGATCAGCTACTGGTCGGCCGCGCCAATATGATGCGCGAACGCGACGAACCCGATCCGGCGAGCTGACCGCTTCTGTTGCGCGAAACGCAACATCCATTGCCAGCTTCCCGTTTGACTCGATCCGCAGTCAGCAGGAAACTCAGGTCAACCAAACAGGAACTTTCGCCTGCTAACATGGCGCGAAAGCCAAACTGAGGAGCCTGACGCAATGACCGCCCCCCGTCCTGCCCGCCCGCGCAAGCGCGCCTTGCCCAAAGTGGTCGAGGAAGGCCTGGCCGCGGAACGCGCCGAAGCCGCGATCGAGGCCGGGGAGGCGGCGATCAAGGAAGTGGCGCGAACCAGCGGCGCCGAAGGGGTCGAGGCGATCATCACCGGGGCCGCGCCCGACGATGCGGCGCGGCTGCGCGATTATCTGGGCCTGCCCAAGCCGACCGGAAAACCCCGCAAGACCAGCGACGAGCTGGCCGACGACTGGCGCAAGGGCGGCTACCCCTACAAGTTCAAGATGCTGCGCAAGGACTACGAGCGCGAGAAATTCGTCCTCCAGACCGAACTGCTCAAGCTCCAGCAATGGGCCAAGGATAGCGGCCAGCGGGTGGTGATCCTGTTCGAAGGGCGCGATGCGGCCGGCAAGGGCGGCACAATCAAGCGGATGATGGAACACCTCAACCCGCGCGGCGCGCGCGTGGTCGCACTCGAAAAGCCCAGCGAGGTCGAGCGCGGGCAATGGTATTTCCAGCGCTATGTCGAGCACCTGCCGACTCGCGGCGAGATCGTGCTGTTCGACCGTTCGTGGTACAACCGCGCGGGCGTCGAGCGGGTGATGGGGTTCTGCTCGGAAGACGAGTACAAGGAATTCCTGCGCCAGGCCCCCGAGTTTGAGCGCAACCTGGTGCGCAGCGGCATCCACCTGATCAAGTTCTGGTTCTCGGTCAGCCAGGCCGAACAGCGCCGCCGCTTCAAGGAACGCAAGGTCCACCCGCTCAAGCAGTGGAAGCTCTCGCCGGTCGATCTGGCCAGCCTCGACAAGTGGGACGATTACACCAAGGCCAAGGAGGCGATGTTCTTCGCCACCGACACCGCCGACAGCCCCTGGACCGTGGTCAAGAGCGACGACAAGAAGCGCGCGCGGCTCAATGCCATGCGCTATATCCTCCACTCGCTGCCCTACAAGGACAAGGACGCGGGCCGGATCGGGCTGGTCGATGACCTGATTGTCGGCCGCGCCAACGTGATCCACGAACGCGGCGAATACGGCTGGAGCGGCGGCCGGGACGATTAGGCTCAAGAGTCCTCCTCGAGCTTGCTCGGGGAGGGGGGCCGCCCCGCAGGGGTGGTGGAGGGGCCCCTCCGTCATTTGCTACGCAAAAGCCACCTCCCCGAGACAAGCTCGAGGAGGACTGAAACGACCTCTTGGCTTGCGCTTGCTACCCACCACGCTAATCCTCCCGCCAGATCAAAAACCCAGGGAGCCATCATGCCGCAAGTCCAGGCCAACGGAATCGCCATCGAATACGAAACCCATGGCGATCCCGCCAATCCGCCGCTGCTGCTGATCATGGGGCTCGGCGCGCAGCTGACCCTGTGGCCGATCGAGCTGGTCGAGGCGCTGGCCGGGCGCGGCTATTATGTGATCCGGCATGACAACCGCGATATCGGGCTCAGCCAGAAGTTCTCGCAAGCCGGCACGCCCAATTTCAAGCGGGTCGCCTTGATGCGGATGTTCGGGCTGCGGCCCAAGCTGCCCTATCGCCTTGCCGACATGGCCCAGGATGCCGCGGCGCTGCTCGATGTGCTGGGGATCGGGAAGGCCCACATTGTCGGCGCTTCGATGGGCGGGATGATCGCGCAATTGCTGGCGATCGACCATGCGCACAAGGTCGAAACCCTGACCTCGATCTTCTCGACCACCGGCAACCGCCGCCTGCCCCCGCCCCGCAAGGAGGCGATGGATGCGTTGCTCAACCGGGCCCCGGCGGGTGCAACGCTCGAACAGGTCATTCCGTTCGGAATGAATGTCGCCCGGGCCATCGGCAGCCCGGCCTACCCGAGCGCAGAAGATCGCCTGCGCGCCAACATCACCCGCGATTTTCACCGCAGCTTTTTTCCCGAAGGCGCCGCGCGCCAGCTCTGCGCGATCATCGACGACGGCGACCGCCGGGCGCGCCTGAAAAGCGTGACCGCGCCGACGCTGGTGATCCATGGTGTCGATGACCCGCTGGTCCCGGTCGAAGGCGGCCGCGATACCGCTGCGTCAATCCCGGGCGCGAAGCTCCACGAAATCCCCGGCATGGGCCACGACCTGCCACTGGAACTGGTGGACGAGATCGCTGGTGCAATCAGCGCCCACGCGCGTTAGAGCCTTTCCCGTCCAGATTTGACCGACAAGCCCTTCCCCATTGAGGAAGGCCCTACGGTGCCAACCGTCACCTTCGGCGGATGGGGGGTTCTGCCCTCTCGGCGCGGAGCCCCCACCCCCAACCCCTCCCCGCCGGGGAGGGGAGTTCTGACCCCAACAGAACTGGCCCTGCAATCAGGCCGCCTCGGTCACCTTCTTGCCGGCGCGGACCCCGTCGTAGAGGAATTCGCTGCCTTCGAGGTCGGTCTTGGGGATTTCGCCGCGTTCGGCCCAGTAGTCCTGGTTGTGGCGCCATTCCGGCTTGTCGCCGCGTTTGGGCATGTGTTTGAGCCCGCGCATCAGGTAGCTGGGGTTGAAGTTGTCGTTCTCGATCCAGTCACCCAGCGGCATATTGTGGTCTTCCTCGCGCAAGGCCACTTCGACCCGTTTGGCGCCCTTCTGGTCCATGTGGTTCAGGAGGTTGCAGACGAAGTCACCCAGCATATCGACCCGCAAGGTCCAGCTGGCGCGGAAATAGCCCATCACCCAGACCATGTTGGGCACCCCGGTGAACATCATGCCGCGGTAATTGATCGTCTCGTGCCAATCGACCGGCTGGCCATCGACCTCGAACGGGATGCCGCCCATCATCAGCAGGTTGAACCCGGTGGCGGCGACGATGATATCGGCCTCGATCTCCACCCCGCCCTTGGTCCGCACGCCCGTTTCGGTAAATGTCTCCAGCTCGTCGGTGACGGCCGAGACCTTGCCTTCAACCACCGCGCGGAAAATGTCGCCTTCGGGGCAGAAGGCCAGCCGCTGCTGCCAGGGGCGGTACTTGGGCGTGAAGTGGGGTTCGAACGGGAAGTCTTCCTTGCCGGTGAAGGCGCGGACCAGCGCCTTGAGATCTTCGAACACCGCGTCCGGCTCATCGATGCAACGCTTCGTCATGACATCCTGGTCATGCATGATCTGGGCGCGGACCACCCGGTGGATGGTCGGCTCGTCGATCCCGCCGGCGCGCAGCTTGTCGGCCAGCTCGTTCTTGTTCTCGCTGCAATAGAAGTACGTCGGTGAGCGTTGCAGCATGGTGACGTGCGCGGCCTTTTCGGCAAAGGCCGGGATCACCGTGGCGGCGGTCGCGCCCGATCCGATCACCAGGATCTTCTTGCCGGTGTAATCGGTCTTCGGGTCCCACAGCTGGGCGTGGACCAGCTGGCCCTTGTACCGCTCCGTCCCCGGCCAGTCGGGCATGTAGGGCTTTTCGTGATCGTAATAGCCCTGGCACATCCACAGGAAGTTGCAGGTGAAAATGTGCGAGGCGCCGTCCCTGGTGCTGGCCTCGACGGTCCACAGATTGGTCTTGCTGTCCCACGATGCCTTGGTGATGCGGTGGCCATAGCGGATGTGCGGGGCGATCCCGTTTTCCTCGATCACTTCGCCCATGTATTTGAGGATTTCATCGGCGCTGGCGATCGGGGTGCCGACCCACGGCTTGAAGCGGTAGCCGAAAGTATAGAGATCGCTGTCCGAACGCACCCCGGGATACTTGTGGGTTTCCCAGGTGCCGCCGAAGGTGTCCTTCATCTCAAGGATCGCATAGCTCCGCTGCGGGCACTGTTCCTGCAAGTGATAGGCCGAGCCGATCCCCGAAATCCCTGCGCCGACGATCAGCACGTCAATATGGGTCACGTCACTGCCCGCCTGGACTGCTGCCGTTGCCATCCACTCTCTCCATCCATTGCGCGGCGAAGTGTCGCCATTGCGGTCGTTTTCGACTCCGGGCGCAATTTGGACATTGACCGGGATCAAGGGCAAGCAGGAAGTTAGGGTGGGCGCCCTAGAGCGGTGATTGGAAGATATGAATCACCTCGCCCCAGCCCCGACTATCCTGAGCTTGTCGAAGCACTGCTCTTTTCTTCAAGCGGTTGCGGGCGGGGCACGAAGAAAAGGG
>PNJT01000059.1 GCA_013822005.1 Novosphingobium sp.
CTCGCCCCAGCCCCGACTATCCTGAGCTTGTCGAAGGATGGCTCTTTTCTTCAAGCGGTTGCGGGCGAGGCACGAAGAAAAGGGCAGTGCTTCGACAAGCTCAGGATAGACGGAATTTGGGTCAGGTTTTGCCCAAGTTGCGCTAAAGCCCGCGCCAGATCTTCAGCGGTACGTCGTTCTTGGGGCCAAAGGCGCGCTTGGAGCAGGCCACCGGCAGGAACTTCTTGCCGTAGCAGATCCTGACCTCGCGCAGCCAGCCGCCGTTGGACAGGACCAGTCCAACCGATTGCGCCGGAATACCCGGATTGCGCGCGGCGAAGGCGCGGCGCAGGTCTCCGGCGGTGAGGAAGTCCTGGCGCGAGAGCCGGTCGGCATCGGGCAGTTTCAGCGAATTCCACAGTATTCCCGCGACCTTGAAATAGTCGGCCGGGGTCCTGGCCATGCAGCTGCCGTGCTTGGCCCACTCGTGCTCGATCAGCCATGGCACCGGGGTCATGCACAGGTTCGCGCGGTAGTCCTGCTGGCTGGGGCGTGGGGTTACCGAGCACCACTGCGGATAACGCCCATTCGCGCCTTCGGGCCACAGGCCATGGAGCACGAAGCCGAACCGCCCGATCTGGCCGTTGCACTGGTAATTGCCCGGATCCTGCGCCGCCTTGCCGCCGCGGCAGAACTCGGGCGACCAGCTCACCGCCAGGGTGTAGCCGGTGATCGGCAGCACGGTGCGCGGGCCATCAGGGCGCGGCGGCGGCGGCTCCTCGACAGACTGCGGCGCGCGGCACTGGTAAGCCTGGGCGAATGCCGGGGCGGGCAGGGCCAGCGCAGCGAGGAGCAGGGCAGGACGGATCACAGCGGGGTGAAATCCAGCCCCACGTCCGCTGCAGGAGCGCTCTGGGTCAGGCGGCCGACCGAGACGTAAGTCACACCGGTCGCGGCGATGGCGGCGATGGTGTCGAGGCGGACCCCGCCTGAGGCTTCACACGGCACGCGGCCTGCGATCAGGGCGACGGCTTCGCGCAAGGTCGGCACGTCCATATTGTCGAGCAGCACGTGGCTTGCGCCTGCCGCCAGCGCGGGTTCGATTTGGCTCAGCCGGTCCACTTCGCAGATAATGTTCTGGACCCCGGCAGACTTGGCGCGGCGCACAGCCTCGCCCACGCCGCCGGCGACCAGCACGTGGTTGTCCTTGATCATCGCCGCGTCCCACAGGCCCATGCGGTGGTTCTGTGCCCCGCCCATGCGGGTGGCGTATTTCTCCAGGTGGCGCAGGCCGGGGATGGTCTTGCGGGTATCGAGCAGCGTGGCGTTGCCAGCCATGGCATCGACGTACTGGCGGGTCATCGTCGCGATGCCCGACAAATGCTGGACGGTGTTGAGCGCCGAGCGTTCTGCCGTGAGCATCGCGCGGGCATTGCCTGTGAGGCGCATCAGGTCGGTCTTGGCGGGCACTTTCGCGCCCTCGTCGACCAGCACTTCGATTTCCATCGCCGGATCGAGCGCGCGGAAGAAAGCTTCGGCGATCGGAAGCCCAGCGACGACGATCGCATCGCGGGTATCCATCACGCCTGAAAACCGTGCGTCGGCGGGGATCACGCTCTCACTCGTCACATCACGCCCGCCGCCGGGCAGGCCGAGGCCCAGATCCTCATCCAGCGTGGCGCGGACGAAGTGGGCGAGGTCGAAGCCGGGAAAAGTGAATGTCATTGCTACCTCGTCATCCCCGCAAGAGCGGGGATCGCTGGCTGGAATGACCGACCTAACGGCCAGCGGTCCCGGGTCAAGCCCGGGACGACCTCAATGCACGAACCGCGCCACCACATCGCGGTAGCTGCGCGAAACCTTCACGTCCGCGCCGCTTTCCAGCACCAGGAAGCATTCGCCGTTGGTGTGCGGCTTGACCTGGCGGACCAGGCCCAGGTTGACGATCCAGCTGCGGTGGACCCGCTGGAACACGCGTGGATCGAGCCGCCGTTCGAGGTCTTTCATCGTTTCGCGCAGGATCAGGCTGTTGTCGGCGGTGTAGATGCACATGTAATCGCCCGCCGCCTCGATCCGTTCGATCGAATCGACATCGACCCGGAAGATCTGTCCGCGGTCCTTGATGTTGATGAGCTTTTCATAGCGCGCGGCGTGGTCGGGTTCTTCGGGCATGGCTTCCATCGCATCGGGGGCGACTTCGGCCAGCACGGTCTTGAGCTTTTCGGCTTCTTCGGCCGAGCGCTTTTCGGCCAGCCGCGTGCGCACGCGTTCCATCGTGTCGGCCAGCTTGTCCTCATCGACCGGCTTCATCAGGTAATTGACCGCATTGGCCTCAAATGCGCGGACCGCGTGTTCCTGATAGGCGGTGACGAAGACGATCAGCGGCGGATCGATATCGAGGATCCCGCTGACCACCGAAAAGCCGTCGAACCCGGGCATCTGGATGTCGAGGAACACCAGATCAGGCTTTTCGGTCTTGATCTTGCGGATCGCCTCGCGCCCATTCGCGCAGGTGTCGATCACTTCGACATCGGCGAACTTTTCCAGGCGCAGCATCAGGCCCTGGATCGCGAGCTTCTCATCATCGACGAGGATCGTGCGAATGGTCATGCGGCAATGTTCCCGTTCAGCCGGCCAGCGCCGGCACCTTGCCGGCCTCGATCGCGGGCTGGGTTACGCGTCGTTCGAAGGGAATCTCGATCAGCACGGTGAACCCGCCATCGGCTGGCTCCATCGTTTCGAACCGGTGCGCCTCGCCGTAAGCCTGGGCCAGCCGGTCGCGGATGTTGGCCAGGCCAACGCCGGTGGACACTTGTTCGCCGCCGTCGAAAGTCACGCCTGAGAGCCTGTTGGAGGCCGAGGCAGATTGCAATCCCGGTCCGGTATCGGAGACGGTGATGCGAAGGTTCTGGCCGACGAGTTGCGTCGCGATGGTGATTTCGGCGCCCGATTCCTGTGGGCTGACCGCATATTTGATCGCGTTTTCGACCAGCGGTTGCAGCAGCAGGCTGGGCAGCAGCGCCTTTTCGGTCGCCGGATCGATCTGGAAGGAAGTGCGCAGCCGCTCTTCAAAGCGCATCCGCTCAATCTCAAGGTAAAGCTTCAGCGTTTCGACTTCCTGCGCCACGGTGACCCGCCCGGTCGGTTCGTTGACCAGGGTATAGCGCAGGAAGCTGGACAGCCGGCTGAGCATGGCATTGGCCGGCTCGGTCTGTTTCAGCAGCACCAGGGTTGAGATCGAGTTCAGCGTATTGAACAGGAAATGCGGGTTGAGCTGGTAACGCAGCATGGCCAGCTGCGCACTCGTCGCCTGGTTTTCCAGCTGGATCAGCTGATCGTTCTGCTCCTCGATCTGAAGGAAGAAGTTGATCATGTAATAGAGCGCCGACCAGGCCAGGAGCAGCGTGGCATCGAGGTAGAACAGCCCGATGATCCGGCCCACATCAAAGCCGCTTTCGCCATTGTAGAGCCCGCTGACCCAGGCGTCGATAAAGGCATAGGCGGCGACCGCAATGCCCAGAACCAGCACCGTGACCCCCCAGGTGACGATCGGCCGCCGGTTGATCAGCGCGCGGTAGATCACCGACAGGATCAGGGTCAGCGACAGCCCGGTCAGCGTCGAAATCAGGATCGTGACCAGGAACGTCAGTTCCTTGGCATTGGCCAGCCCCGACATGGTCCGCAGCAACAGCACACCGCCCCAGCCAGCCATCTGCAGCCGCCAGAAGGCCTGGTTCTTGTTGGCGAAGAACGGGATCGGACGAAAGGGCAGGACGGCCATGGTCTGGCTATCCTAGCAGATGTTGGGTTTGGGCCAGAACCCTATTTTCCACGCGCCGCTGCCACGGCTTTGGCCAGCCCCTCGCGGCCAATCGCGCCGACGATCAGCTCTTCGCCGATCACCCAGGCGGGGGTGCCATCGATCCCCAGCTTGCGGGCAAAGCCGATATTGGCCTCGATCTCGGCGGAAACGCGCGGGTCCTGGATGAATTTGCGGGCCCGGTCGAGGTCGAGTCCGGCGGCCCGCGCCGCGCTTTCGATGCTGGCAAGGTCGGTCCGCCCGGCGGCAAACATCGCCTTGTGGAAGGCGGGATACTTGCCCTGTTCGGCGGCGGCCAGGCCCCAGCGCGCGGCATCGCCGCTGGTGGGGGCAATGATCGGCAACTCGCGGATCACCACCTTGAGATCGGGATTGGCGGCGATCACCGCTTCGACATCGGCCATACTGCTACGGCAATAAGTGCAGGCAAAGTCGGTAAACTCGACCAGGGTCAGCGTGCCGTTGGGATTGCCCAGCACCGCGCCGGGGAACGGCTTTTCGATGGCATCGATCACATCGGCGAGCTGGTCCTTGCCGCCCTGGCTTTTCAGATTCTCGGCCGCTTCGACCAGCACTTCGGGGTGATCGACGATATAGGCGTGGACGCGCTTGTTGAACTCCGCGTCGTCGATAGCGCCCGAATCTTTGGCCGAACGGCTGGACTGGATTGCCCAGCCGACAGCACCGCCAACCAGCAGCAGGGCAATGGCGGCCAGCGCCAGCGAAAAGGGGAAACGCGCGTTCATGGCTTGCTGCGCTACTTGCGTTTCTTCAGATGTTCAATCGCCGCGCGCGATTGAAAGGCAATATCCTGGGCCCGCAGCCAGTCTGACGAACCCTTGGGCAGCGCGGCCTCGGCCGCTTCGGCGCTTTGCAGCGCCTGGAAGTAGCTGCCCTGCAGAACCTGCTGTTCGGCCGAGGCGAGCCGCGCGCGGGCCATGTCGCCGCGCTGGCCATAGATCACCCCCAGCACATACCAGGCAAAGGGATTTTCGCGGTCGCGCGATACGGCGGCTTTCAGCACCTGCTCGCCCTCGGCCAGGTTGGCCGGGTCTTCGCTGGCGACCAGCGCGTGGCCAAACAGCGTGGCGATCAGCGGATGATGGCCCGTCAGCCGGGTCGCGCGGCGCAAGGGATCGAGCGCCTGGGCGGGCTGGCCGGATTCGAGCAGCACCTGGCCCTTGAGTTCGAGGAAATAGGGATCGTCCGGGCTCAGCGCCAGCAAGGCATCAACCTCGCCCATCGCCTTGTCGATATAGGCTTGCTTGTGCCAGGCATAGGCCCGGGCATAGTGCGCGGCCACGCTGTTGTCGCCGGGAGGATAGACCTGGAGGGTCCGCTCCGGCAATTCGACATAGCCCATCAGCTTGGCCTTGACCCGCACGAAGCGTGCCTGCAGCACCGGATCGACCGGCTTGTGCCAGGCCGGGTCCTTTTCATAGGTGTCCTGAAGGGTCGCGATCCGGTCGGCAGTCATCGGATGGGTCGAATAGAACTCGCTGTCGGCCGAGCGGCGAAAGCCGCGGCGCATTTCAAGGTTCTGCAATTTCTTGAAGAAGGCGATCGACCCGCGCCCCGAAAGCCGGGCATTTGAAAGGTACTGCGCCCCGGCGGCATCGGCAGAGCTTTCCTGGGTGCGGCTGAAGGCCAGATACTTGCCCAGCGCCGCTTGCTGCCCGGCCATCAGGACTCCGATTGCTGCATCTCCCGATCCCGCTGCAGCGGCAAGTCCACCAAGCAGCAGCGAGAGGATGGTGATCCCGGTCGCGGCCTTGCCGCCGCCGTCGTTGATCACGTGGCCGCCGGTGATATGGCCCAATTCGTGAGCAATCACGCCCTGGACTTCCTCGACGCTGTCAGCCGCCTGGATCAGTCCGGAATGGAGATAGACCACCTGGCCGCCAGCCACGAAGGCGTTGATCGAATTCGATCCGACCATGACCACATCGACATTGCGCGGATCGAGACCTGCGGCCGCGATCAGCGGGGCTGACATGTCGTACAGCAGGACTTCGGTTTCGGCATCGCGCAGGATCGACTGGGCCAGGGCCGGCTGGGCGCTGAGCGTCAGGATCAGCAGGGCTGCAATGCAGCGCGATAACAGACGGCGGATCCGGGACATCGCCTGCGTCCTATCGCTGGCGCGGCTGAACGGGCGCTGAAGGGCGGCTCTGCGCGGCCAGGAAAGCCAGCACCGGCTCGAGCACCCGGCGATCGCGGCTGAACGGCGCAGCCAGCTTCATCACCGTGCCCGAATGATCGACCCCCGCCAGCACCACCGGGCGCGTTGGCGCGCCGGCTTGGGTCAGGGCCTTGGCCAGGGCCTCGGAATTACGCGGCTTTACAGTGGTATCGGTGTCGCCGGTCAACAGCAGCATGGGCGGCGCGTCGCCGCGGGCATAGTGGATCGGCTGGGTCGTGGCCGGGTCGGCGACATGGCCAAAGGCGTTGCGCGCAGAATCAGAAGTGAAGGGATGGAAATCGTACGGACCGCTGAGGCCGATCACTCCCTTGATGAAACCTTCTTCCACCCCGGCGCGGCCCAGCCACTGGCGTTCGAGTGCCAGCATCGCCGCGTTGTAGGCCCCTGCGGAATGGCCCATCACCACTACGCGGCCGGGATCGCCGCCGTACTTGGCGACATTGTCGCGGGTCCAGGCGAGCGCCAGCGCGCTGTCTTCCAGCATCGCGGGATAGCGGCCCTCCGCGCCCAGCCGGTAGCCGACCAGTACCACGACATAGCCCTCGCGGGTCAGGGTCCGGCCGATGAAGCGGTAGTCGCCCGGAACGCCCGAATGCCAGCCGCCGCCGTGAATGAACACCACCACGCCGCGCGGACTTTCGGCAAGTTTAGCGGGGACCATGACTTCGACCTTCTGGGCGAGAAGCGGGCCATAGCGCCCGTCGTCCAGCGCCATGGCATAGCCCGAAGTGCCGCCAAACTGCCGGTCGCCCCAATCGAGCAGCGCCACGGCATTGTTCGCCATGGCCCAGCGCCACACCCCGAACAACGCAGCCGCAATGACCGCCAGGCCCATCAGCACCCACCCCATCCTGCCGATCCGCCTTTTGCCTGCCACGCGTTCCATCGCGCTTTCCTAGCGCAAAAAGAAGCGGGCGCCAGCCTTTCGGCGGGCACCCGAGGAGGGAGAGGAGTCTGAAATGGATCAGATCAGCTTGCGCGCCGCGCGTTCGAGCAGCGGAATGTCTTCGGATACTTCGCCCAGCAGCACCACTTCGCCGTTCGGAAGGCGCCGTGCGACCAGCAGGGCGAATTCGCTGCCCTCGGCGGGGACCACACCCAGCGGGAAATAGTCGAGCTTGCGCAGCTTGCGGGCCAGCGCCTCGCGCGGGGTGTCGCGCGCTTCGACGGCCTTGCCGCTTTCTTCCTTCTTGAGCCGGCGCTCTTCGGCGACCACGCCCTTGAGGCCGCCAGGCGCAGCGCCCAGATATTCGGACAGCATGCCGCGAGAGAGGCCAATGCGTTTGGCGTGACTCAGCGCGGAGGCATATTCGGTCAGGCGGGTCTTGTCGTACTCAGCCCCGAACACCAGCTTGACCACCGGGGTCATCGGCGCGCGGTCCTGCACGCTCAGCCCCGAATCGGCGACCAGTTCGGCGAATTCTTCGGGCTCGCTGTAGGCGGCCAGCGCGAAATCGTAGGCCCGCCCGATCGCGGCATAGAGCGCCGAGCGGGTGCGGTCCTCACTGCCGCGGGCCATTTCGGCCAGTTCGCGGGCCGAGGCCAGCCAGTCGGCCAGGGCCATGTCGGAGTGGCTGTCCGGACCGGCTTCGACCGTCAGATTGAAGGGTTCGTCGTCCAGCTCGTCGGCGCTGCCCAGTGCGAGCGCTTCGCCCAGCTCCAGCGTATCATCCTGGTCCGCGCCGCCAAAGGCCGGTTCGGGCAGCTGATCGCCGGCTTCGAGCACTTCGCGCAGATCGGCAAGGTCGAGAACGCCTTCGTCGGCTTCCTCGTCATGGACATCGCCCGGACCATCGGCCCAGTCAGTCATCGGCAAGTCGGTCTGGACCTTGGGCGCAGGCTGGATTTCCAGCGCCTGGTCGATCTCGCTCAGCAGGCTGTCAGTGGTCTGCTGGTCGGCCAGCTCTTTCCAGTTGATCACCCCGTAAATGAAATCGATCGTATCGTCGTCACTCGAGAAGGGCAGCAGGATCCCGCGGTAGAGAATGGTCCGCTCACGCTGGTTGACGAATTCGGCTTCGAATCCGATCGGGGCCTGGTTGGCCAGGATCTGCATGTAGTGATCGGTGATCCGCGACAGCAGCGAACGCGCGGGGACATCGGCCAGGGTGTGGATTTCGTTATCGGTGCCGCACTCCTGCGCCAGGGTTGCGCCCAGAAACTGGATCGTCGGGTTTTCGATACCCGCGGTGAAATCGAGCAGCACGCTGTGCGGGCCGAAATCGGGCAGGGCTTCGGGATCGAGATCCTCGATCGAGGGGAAATTGCGGTTGTCGAGCAGGCTGGCCCAATGGTTGTAGGCGCGCACCTGCATGCGGCGTTCGTCCTGGCCGACCGGGCTGGGTGGGGGTTCGGCCGGGCCCTCATCGGTGCCGAATTCGACTTCGGGCCAGTCATCGCCAGAATTGGCCTCGCCATTGCTGGCGTGGTCAGTAAATTGGCCGCGATAAGTGTCCATGTGGTTTCCCCGGTGTCCCTTCGGGCCCACTTCTGGCGCAACATGGTAAATTAACCGTTAAGTTGCGCTGGGCAGTTTGGCTTCCTGGCGATCAGAATCCCCAGCCGTCGATCCGGGGGTCGAGCAGTCCTAACTGGCGGCGCAGCGCGGCGCGGGCGAGGCGCTCGGTTTCAACCTTGCGGCGCGGAGCGGCGAGCGGGACAGTGGCGGCCGGACGCAGGATCTCCGCGTCATAACTGTCGGCGACTATCAACCCGCAGCGTTCGGGCAGGAAGCTGGCATCTTCCATGCAGGCGTGGTCAAGGTGCGGGGCCAGGCCCCAATAGAACCGGTCGCAATATTCCAGGTAATCAGCCCACTTGGCATCGCCCAGCAAGTCCCCCCGGGCGACCTTGATCTCGACAATCACCAACAGGCCCTTGGCGTCGATCCCCATCAGATCGGCCCGCCGGCCGTTGCGCAGCGGCATTTCGGGCAGGCACCAGACATCGTTGCGCGCGAATAGGCGGCAAATCCCGCGGGCTACGGCCTGCGCGGCCTTGAGATCGTCAGTGAGGTCTGGGGCATCGGACATGCCGAAGGTTTAGAACAGATTGGGAACTTTACAAGTGCGCGGCTTGCGGTTCACATGAAGCGGCGCGGGGCCTGGCTGCTCGCCGGCGGCACCAGCGCCAGCAATGCGGAGCGGGCGGCATGAAACTCCTGCCACAAGGCCAGGGCCGGGACCGCCGGATTGGCCCCGCGGGCATTGACCGCCATCAGCGCGGCGAGGCCCGGCTCCATGATGGCGCTCAGATCGTCGATCGCCTGTTCGGCCTGTTCGCGCCGCCAGCCGCCCAGATCGCGCATCACCGCGGGAAAATTGCGCACTTCGGGGCGCATCGGTTCGGCCGCGAGGCCCGCCAGCATGCCGACCACGCCGACTGCATCGTGCAGCGCCGACCACTTCATGCTCATCGCGCTGGCCGAAGCCTGGCCGAATTCGGGTCGTCCCGAAGTCGGCAGCACGCCGCCGCCGGGCTGGGTGAAAGAGCTATACGCGTTCATGCCACCCGCCATAGCGCAGCGCGCTTGCCAAATTGCTAACCGCGCAGGGCCGAATGCACAAAGTCACTGGCGCGAATGCCCACACGCTGCTAACCGCCCCTCCCACGCACCCGTAGCTCAGCTGGATAGAGCGCTGCCCTCCGAAGGCAGAGGTCACAGGTTCGAATCCTGTCGGGTGCGCCAAAGGGGCGGTCTTCGTAAGAGGGCCGCCCTTTTGGCGTATCATGCCAGGTTCGAACTTTCGGAGTCGGAGCGAAGCGGAGACGGGTGCGCGCGCAGCGCGTGCCCCATCCTGTCGGGTGTCGGCGTCTTACTCCCAGCCCTTTTCCAGAAACCGCACCGCACAGCCGGCCAGCAGTGCCGCGCCGTGGGGCAATGCGGCTTCATCGACCATCATCCGCGGGCTGTGGATCGAAGGGCACTTGTGCCAGTCGACCCCTTCGTGGGCGACGCCCAGGAAGAACATCGCGCCGGGCACTTTCTCCAGCACATAGGAGAAATCTTCCGCGCCCATGATCGGCTGGTCGAGCCGCTTGAACGCGGCCTCGCCGAACAGGTCCTGCGCCACCGCTTCGCCCAGATCGACCGCGCGGGGATCGCAATTGGTGACCGGGAAGCCGGGGGTGATAGTCACGCGGGCGGAGGCCCCGTGCGCGGCGGCGATCCCCGTGGCGAGCTGCTCAAGCGCGGCGTGGAGCTTGGCGCGGTGGCGCGGCGACAGGGTGCGCAGCGTGCCTTTCAGCGTCGCGAAATCGGCGATCACATTGTGCGCGGTGCCGCCCTCGATCTGCGCGACCGTGGCAATCACCGGGTCGTGGGCATCGAACTGGCGCGCGACCAGCGCCTGCAGCGCGGTGACCACTTCGCAAGCCACTGGTACCGGATCGAGCCCCTGATGCGGCATCGCCCCGTGCGCGCCGCGGCCCTCGATCACGATTGTGAACTGGTCGGCCGAGGCGAGCAGCGCGCCGCTGCGGCCCGCGACCAGCCCGTGCCTGGCATTGGGCATGACGTGGAGTGCGAAGGCGGCTTCGGGCAAGGGATCGAGCAGGCCGTCCTCAAGCATGAATTTGGCCCCGTGGAAGCCTTCCTCGCCCGGCTGGAACATGAAGCGCACTTCGCCCTTCAGTTCGGCCTGGCGTTCGCACAGCATCCGCACTGCGCCTGCCAGCATCGCGGTGTGTGCATCGTGCCCGCAGGCGTGCATGGTGCCAGGAACGGTCGAAGCGAAGTCCAGCCCGGTTTCCTCGGGCATCGGCAATGCGTCCATATCGCCGCGCAGCAGCACGGTACGGCCAGGACCTGCACCGCCTTTGAGTGTCGCGACCAGCCCGGTGGTCGAGGGCCCCTCGCGCCAATCGAGCGGGAGCCCGGCCAAGGCGGCGCGGACCTTGTCACGGGTCTTGGGGGTTTCGAGGCCGAGTTCGGGCTCCATATGGATCGCGCGGCGCAACGCGACGATCTCTCCGGCGATCCCGCGGGCCTGTTCGAGCAAGTCCTGGTGCAGCATGTCAGGCTCCGATTGTGGCGGCGATCCGCCGCGCGGCAGCATTGTGCATCTGGACCGAGAGCACAAGCAGCGCGCCCAGCACCAGCACCTGGTACAGCAGGTACCACAGCGGCGTGGCCAGCAGCACCATCGACAGCCCCAGCAAGACCGCGCGCGGATTGGGGCCCAGCAATTTGGTCATGAACAGCAAGGGCGGCGATTCGGCGCGCACCGCCTGGGCGATCGCGGCCAGCCGGTCAGGCTTGCCTTGCGCCGCGGCCACTGCCGCATCGATCTTGAGCGCATGCGGGGTCATCCCGCTCGCCACGCCGATATAGGCCGAGACCAGCTTGCCGGCCCAGCTGCGCGAAGTTTCCGAATCGCTCTGGTCGTGCGACATCCGCAGCCACGGAGTGCCATAGACCCAGTACTGGTACTGGCGCTTCTGCACTTCGGCGTGATTCGCCTGGACTGCATGGCTGAGGCCGGCCGCCAGGATCAGCCAGACCGCATTCCAGCCCGAAAACAGTCCGTCCGTGTGCCACAGCATCCAGCCCAGCAGGACATAGAGCACGATGTGGCTGAGATAGTCGCACAGCCCATCGACCATTTCGCCAATCGGGCTGGAGCGCCCGGTCATCCGCGCCAGGTCGCCATCGGCCCCATCGATCACGTGCCAGCCCATGTGCAAGGCCATGCCCAGCCAGGCTGCGGCGGGCCAGGCCAGTGCGAACGGGGCCAGCCCGGCATAGGCAAGAGCCGCCGCAACCACCATCAGGCCGCCAAAAACCGAGACCATGTTGGGGGTTACAGGGCTATGCGCAAGCAACCGGGCAAGCTGCCAGGCCAGTGGGTGGTAAAGATAGTGGTTGAGCGGGTCCTGCAATTCGCGCGGGCGCTGGGGCCGGACTGCTGCTGGCCGCTGCGGTTTCGCTGTCTCTTGAATCACCGACCCGGTACCCCTGTCTGTCGCACCGTTTCGCGGCGCCGCTGGGCCTCCTTAGAGCTCTTGCGCGGGCAGGAACAGGGGGCCAGCGCGGGCAATCCACCGACGTCAATCTCCCCCGCCAGCCCCCTGTCCGACGCCGGGTTTGCCTGATCGGGGATTGGTGCTATGCTAGTAGGCCTGCATTGCGCAGGCACATTGCCGACGTGCAGCGCGAAACCTTTGGGTTTCTCGCCAGAGTCGGCAGCGAAAGTCACGGGGACGCGGGCCGCAGGGTCAACGCGCGCTTTTGGCATTCGGCTTGACCTGCGCCAAGTTTCTTGCTTTTGGCGCGCGATAATTTTTGCAGCGACCCTCAATGGGGGGCGCGCAGCGACGCTCGAAAAGGAACGACAGACAATGAAGCCCATCAAGGTCGCCATGATTGGCGTCGGCAACTGCGCCAGTTCGCTGGTCCAGGGGGTCGCGTACTACCGGCAGAACAATTCTTCGCAGGGCCTGATCCACGACAAGATCGGCGGCTACGGCGCTGGCGATGTCGATTTCGTGCTCGGCATCGATGTTGATGCCCGCAAGGTCGGCAAGGACATTGCCGAGGCGATCTTCGCTGCTCCCAACAATACCAAGGTGTTCAAGTCGGACGTTCCGGCGACCGGGTCCAAGGTGATCATGGGCAAGACGCTTGACGGTGTCGCCCCGCACATGACCACGGTCGGCGAAAAGGGTTTCATCCTTTCGGACGCAGCCGAGGCGGATCACGCGCGGATCGTCGCCGCGATCAGGGATTCGGGCGCCGAAGTGCTGATCAACTTCCTGCCCGTCGGTTCGCAGACCGCGACCGAATTCTATATGGAATGCGCGCTGGAAGCCGGCGTTGCGGTGGTCAACTGCATGCCGGTGTTCATCGCCAGCCGCCCCGAATGGGAAGCGCGCTTCCGCGAAAAGAACTTGCCCATCGTGGGTGACGACATCAAGGCTCAGGTCGGTGCGACGATCGTTCACCGCGTGCTCTCCAGCCTGTTCGCCGCGCGCGGCGTGACGGTTGAGCGGACCTACCAGCTCAACACCGGCGGCAACACCGACTTCATGAACATGCTCGACCGCCAGCGGCTGGGTTCGAAGAAGGAATCGAAGACCGAAGCCGTTCAGGCGATGCTTGCGCAGCGCCTCGCGGATGAGAACATCCACGTCGGCCCGTCGGACTATGTTCCCTGGCAGAAGGACAACAAGCTGTGCTTCCTGCGCCTCGAAGGGCTGCAGTGGGGCAACGTCCCGATGGAACTGGAACTGCGTCTTTCGGTTGAAGACAGCCCCAACTCGGCGGCCTGCGTCATGGACGCGATCCGCTGCGCCAAGGTTGCGCTGGACCGCGGTGAAGGCGGCGCGCTGATCGGCCCCTCGGCCTATTTCTGCAAGCACCCGCCGCAGCAGTTCAACGACGATCTGGCTGCCCAGATGGTCGATGAATATATCGCTGAAGCCCCGCTCGCGGCTGAATAAGCCC
>PNJT01000060.1 GCA_013822005.1 Novosphingobium sp.
CCTATGCCCATGCGATTGCGCAGGGGTACCGGTTCTACAGCTATGGGGATTCAAGCCTGCTGCTGCCCTAATCGGAGCCGTTTTTGCGCTCCATCCAACCCGCGTAGGTCAGCAATCCCGCGCCAGCCAGCAGGACAACCCAGCCCCACTGCAACTGAACCGAGCTCATCGCGGCTTCGGCCAGACCCCGAAAGGGATTTCCGGCCAACTCGCTATCCATCTTGCTCTTCATCTCAGACATCGTGGATTGAAAGCCGACAAATTTGTACGCCAGGAAAGCCAGCGATAGCAGTCCTGGCCACAGCACATGGCGGGTTCTTCCGGTCAAAGCCAAGCCCAATGCGACAAGTGCCAGGACAATCAAAAAAACTCCATCGCCCTTTCCATTGGCAAAAAAGTTCATGTTTCCAATTATCGGCAGACTGATCACAGGTACAAACACGCCAAGTGTAAGCGTGCCTGCTCCGGCAATTGAGAGTGTTTTGTTGTCCATTGGCCCCTCCTGACGACGACTTTGCTGCCTGAAGCGTGGGAGGTCAACTTTGTTTACGCCCTGAACAAGGTCTTTGCATCAATCACCTGGTCGATCAGCGCCTCATCTCGCGGGAGCTGACCGTCGAGCATCAGCATGGCCAGGCCGTGGACTACGGCCCAGGCCTGCAGCATGAATCGCTGTGCGCCCATTTCGTTGCCGGTGAAGTTTTCGGCATAGCTGCGCAGCATCCGGGCGGCATCGTTCTCACCGAAGACCGTTCGGCCGACCTCGTTGGACTTGCCAAAGACCAGCCGGAACAGTGACGGGTTGGCCAAGGCCCAGCGGACATAGGCGCGGCCCGTGGCGGCGAAGGCATCCGATCCCTCGGTGTTCTGAGCCGCTTGCTTTTGCCACTCCGCCATTTGCGCAATGCCCGCTTCGGCCAGTGCCGACATCAGCGCGTCCTTGTCAGGAAAGTGGCGATAGACTGCGGTGGGTGAAACCCCCACATCGCGCGCCAGCTGGCGCAGCGACATCTCCCCGATATCCTGAACTTCCAGTGCCTTGAGCCCCGCCTCAACCAGTGCCGCGCGCAGATCGCCGTGGTGGTACGATTTCGATGTTGACACTGTTATCATGGCCTCTATGTTTACAGCAGAAACATTAAAGGGAGATTCGTCTCATGGCAAGCGCAGTCGAAAGTGCGATCCGCGGCGTGGTTACCAAGGGGATCACCGCCGTCGCCACCTTCAACCGCAAACGGCAGGATGCCGAGCAGGATCATCCGTTCCTGACCGGCATTCACACCCCGATCCAGGGCGAGCTGACCATCACCGACCTCAAGGTCACCGGCACGATCCCGGCTGAGCTTGCGGGGCGTTATGTCCGGATCGGCCCGAACCCGTTCAAACCCGACCCGCGCGGACACCACTGGTTTATCGGTGATGGTATGGTTCACGGCGTTCGCCTGAAAGATGGCAAGGCCGAATGGTATCGCAACCGCTATATCCGCAGCCAGGTGCTGGAAGCCGTCGGCGGCCCCAAGGCCGCGCCCGGGCCGCGGCGCACACCGCGCGACGGGGTCAACACCAATGTGGTCAAGATCGCCGGCAAGATCACCGCAGTTGTCGAGGCCGGTTCCTCGCCCGCGCAGCTCGACGATAACCTTGAGACGGTCGCCTACACCGATTTCGGCGGCACCCTGACTGCGCCGTTCACCGCGCACCCGCACGAAGATCCGCTGACCGGGGAATTCCACGCGATCACCTATGATGCGATGACGCCCGACCGGGTCTGGCACGTCGTGCTCTCACCCGAAGGCAAGGTGGTGCGCGAGCTGGAGATTCCGGTCGAGCACGGGCCTTCGATCCACGAATGCACGATCACCAGGAACTATGTCGTGGTGTTCGACCTGCCGGTGACCTTCTCGATGAAGTCGCTGATTGCCGGGCAGGGCTTCCCCTATCGCTGGAATGCCGAGCACAAGGCCCGCGTCGGCCTGCTGCCACGCACGGGAACGGCGGATGACATCATCTGGTGCGATGTCGATCCCTGCTATGTTTTTCACGTCGCCAACTCGTACGAAGACGAGGCCAGCCGCGTGATCATCGACAGTGCGGTCTATGAAACGATGTTTTCGGGCGGACCCGAAGGGCCCAATGGCCAGCCGCTGGGCTTTGAACGCTGGGTTGTCGATCCCGCAGCCCGCAAGGTCGAACGCCAGACCCTCGACGCCGCTCCGCAGGAATTCCCGCGCCCCGACGAACGCTTCTTTGGCCAGCCATACCGCTATGCCTGGGCGATGGGCCTGCCCGACGATGGCGATGCGGCGTTCCTCGGCGCGCAGCCGCTCTATCGGCATGACCTTCAGACCGGCGAGCGCCAGGTCTGCGATTTCGGGCCGAACCGGGTGCCGGGCGAATTCGTCTTTGTGCCGCGCAGCAACAATGCCGCCGAAGGCGACGGCTGGCTGATGGGCTATGTCATCGATATCGGACTAGAGACCACCGATCTGGTGATCCTCAATGCCAGCAACATCGCCGCGCCGCCGGTTGCCTCGGTGCATATCCCGCACCGCATCCCGCCGGGCTTCCACGGCAACTGGCTGGCGGATTGATTGACAATTGTCATGACGCGCGCCTCTCCGGTGCCCTGACAGGGGCCGGGGGGGGCGGCATGACGCAAGGCAGGCAGGCACTGATCGAGGCCGGGCTGGGCCGCGCGGCCGAGGCACTGGGCGACGTCACCCAGCCGGTGATCGACCAGTTCTACAGCCGCTTCCCGATGCCAGGGCCAGCTTCGCGCACCATGCGCTGCGCAATCCGGCCAGCCTTGAAGCCGAGATGGTCGGCAACACGCTCTATTATGTGATGATCTGGTTCGAGAGTCCGATCGAGACACGGATCGCCTTCGACGGATCGGTCCCGCACCACCGCGTCGCCTTGGCCGTGCCGCCCGATTGGTACCGCGGCTTTATCGAGGCCTTCCTCGACGTGGTCGAACCCGCCGCCACGCCGCAAGGCGCGGAGGCTGCGGCCTGGGCCGAACTGCGCGCCGGGCTGGTGGGGCTGGTCGAACGCAACCGAGACGCCTGAAATTCTTTCCCAACATCCGTTCGCATCGAGCGAAGTCGAGATGCCGCGCGCCGGTTTCTCGACTTCGCTCGACACGAACGGGGCTGGGGGGCTAGAGGCGGGCGCGTTATGACCGCCCCGCGTTTCGAATTCTCTGTCCAGGCCACCGATGGCAAGGCCCGCACCGGCACGATCCGGATGCAGCGCGGGGAAATTCGCACGCCGGCCTTCATGCCGGTCGGCACCGCCGCCACGGTCAAGGCGATGAAGCCGGAAACGGTGCGCGCCACCGGGGCCGACATTCTGCTCGGCAACACCTATCACCTGATGCTTCGCCCCGGCGCGGAACGCGTCGCGCGGCTGGGCGGCCTGCACAAGTTCATGAACTGGGATCGCCCGATCCTGACCGACAGTGGCGGATATCAGGTGATGAGCCTGTCCGAACTGCGCAAGATCACCGAGGAGGGGGTGACCTTCAAAAGCCACCTCGATGGCTCGAAGCACCTGATCACTCCTGAACGTTCGATGGAAATCCAGCGGCTTCTGGGCAGCGATGTGGTCATGGCCTTCGACGAATGCCCGCGCGCCGATGCGCCGCGCGAGGTGATTGCAGAATCCATGCGGATGTCGATGCGCTGGGCCGCGCGCAGCCGGGCCGGGTTTGATTCAGGCGAGGAGCACGCGAGCCGCGCTGCGCTGTTCGGGATCCAGCAAGGCGCGCTCGACGAACACTTGCGCCGCGAAAGCGCCCAGGCGCTGCAAGCGATCGGCTTCGACGGCTATGCGATCGGCGGCCTGGCGGTGGGCGAGGGGCAGGAGGCAATGTTCGCCACGCTCGATTTCGCGCCCGATATGCTGCCGCAGGACCGCCCACGCTACCTGATGGGCGTGGGCAAGCCCGACGATCTGGTCGGCGCGGTAGAACGCGGGGTCGACATGTTCGATTGCGTGCTGCCCAGCCGCTCGGGCCGTAACGGGCAGGGCTTCACCTGGAACGGCCCGCTCAACCTGCGCAACGCCAGGCATGCCGAGGACCCCGCGCCGCTCGACCTCCGCTGCCCCGGCGATTGCTGCACCAAATACAGCCGCGCCTACCTGCATCACCTGCACAAGAGCGGCGAAATCCTGGGCGCGATGCTGCTGACCGAGCACAACCTGACCTTCTACCAGCAGCTGATGGCCGCCATGCGCGAGGCAATTGCCGAAGGCCGGTTCGCGGCCTTTGCGGCGGAGTTTCGGCGAGGGTATCTGGGGTAGCCCCAATCCGTTCGCCCCGAGCGAAGTCGAGGGGCCGCGTGCGAGGCTGTCCCTCGACTTCGCTCGGGACGAACGGTCAAAGGGAAGGGTGGGCTGTTGACCCGAGCCCAAACCCCCGTTTGGCCTTCACTGCCAACCCTGCTAGGGGCGCGGCGCAATGTTTACGATCAACGCCCTTACCGTGCGGCTTGGCGGCCGAGCCATTCTTGACGGCGCTTCGGCGACGATACCGCCCGGCGGCCGGATCGGGCTGATCGGGCGCAACGGCGCGGGCAAATCGACCTTGATGAAAGTCCTGGTCGGCGAGCTCGATCCCGACGAGGGTTCGGTCGAAATGCCCAAGCGCACGCGGCTTGGCTATATCGCGCAGGAAGCGCCCAGCGGTGAGACCACTCCGTTTGAGGCAGTGCTGGCAGCCGATGTGGAACGCACCGCGCTGCTTGATGAAGCCGAGCACTGCGTCGATCCGCATCGGCTGGGCGATGTGCACGAGCGATTGCTGGCGATCGACGCCTATTCCGCTCCCTCGCGCGCCGCGATCATCCTGACCGGGCTGGGCTTTGACGAGCAAATGCAGGCCCAGCCGCTCGACAGCTTTTCGGGCGGGTGGAAGATGCGCGTTGCCTTGGCAGCCTTGCTGTTCTCTGCGCCCGACGTGTTGTTGCTCGACGAACCGTCGAACCACCTCGATCTTGAATCGACGCTGTGGCTGGAGAACTTTCTCAAGGGCTATCCCGGCACCCTGCTGGTGATCAGCCATGAGCGCGACCTGCTCAACAATGTGGTCGATACGATCCTGCATTTGCAGGGCGGCAAGCTGACGCTCTATCCCGGCAACTACGATGCCTTTGAGGCCCAGCGGGCCGAACGCGCCGCGCAGCTGGCCGCGGCCAGGGCCTCGCAGGATGCCCAGCGCGCCAAGCTGCAAGATTATGTCGCGCGCAATTCGGCGCGCGCCTCGACCGCCAAGCAGGCCCAGTCGCGCGCCAAGATGCTCGCCAGGATGCAGCCGATCGCGGCCTTGATGGAAGATCCCAGCCTCAGCTTCGATTTTCCCAGCCCCAAGGAAATGCGTCCGCCGCTGATCACGCTCGATCTGGCGGCAGTGGGATACAACGACAAGCCGATCCTCCAGCGGCTCAACCTGCGGATCGATCCCGATGACCGGATCGCGCTGCTGGGCCGCAACGGCAACGGCAAGACCACGCTGGCGCGGCTGCTGGCGGCGCAGCTCCCCGCGCTCGATGGTTCGATGCGCGCTTCGGGGCAAATGACGGTGGGGTACTTCACCCAGTACCAGGTCGAGGAGCTGGCCGGCGGCGATTCGCCGCTGGAACACATGACCCGCGCGATGCCTGGTGCCACACCCGGTGCAGTGCGCGCGCAGCTGGGACGGTTCGGTTTTTCGGGCAACCGTGCGATCACCAAGGTCGGATCGCTCTCGGGCGGTGAGCGGGCGCGGCTGGCCCTGGCGCTGATCACCCGCGATGCGCCCAATCTGCTGATCCTTGACGAACCGACCAACCACCTCGACGTTGATGCGCGCGAGGCCCTGGTCCAGGCGCTCAACGAGTTCGACGGCGCGGTGATCCTGATCAGCCACGACCGGCACATGGTCGAGCTGACCGCCGACCGGCTGGTGCTGGTCGATAATGGCACGGCTGCGGACTATGCCGGGTCGATGGAGGACTACATCGACTTCGTGCTGGGCCGGAACCAGCCCAAGGCCGATGCCAAGCCCAAAGGCGAGAAGAAGGACAAGAAGGCCGCCGCCCAGGCGCGTGAGCTGGCGCGTCAGGTGGCCAAGGAGGTCAGCGAGGCCGAGGCGGTGGTTGCGCGCTTCCAGAAGCAACTATCGGCAATTGATCAGGCGATGTTCGCCCCCAGCAGCGCCGCGCCAGAGCTGCGCGACCTGACCATGGGCGAGCTATCCCGCCGCCGTGGTGATGTGCTGCGCGAGCTGGAACGGGCCGAGGAACGGTGGCTGGCCGCGAGCGAGCGGCTGGAGGGGCAGGAGGTCTGATTGGCCGGCAGAGCTTGATAGCCCCTCCCCAGTGGGGAGGGGTTGGGGTGGGGGTTCCGCGCCAGTGTCGTAACCCCATCCCAACCCTTCCCCAACGGGGAAGTGCCCTAATGTCCTAGAACCCCACCCAGCGGGTCGCCTCGTCCACGCTCTTGCGCTCCGAAACCACCGCGTTGGCGGGGAAGCTGTTGTCGGGCCAGCCCATGGCCACGGCCTTCATGATCACCTGGTCATCCGGGATCCCGGCATGTTCGCGTACCACCGGGCTTTGCATGATCCCCTGGCTGTTGATCACGCAGCCAAGCCCGCGCGACCAGGCGGCGTTGACCAGGGCAGTGGTGACTGCGCCGCAATCGAAGGCGGTGTCGTCGCTGTCGGCCAGTTCCTTGTCGTATGTGACGATCACGCAGACCGGCGCGTCGAACTGGCGAAAGCCCCGCAGCACCCAGTCAAGCCGTGCGTCCTTGTCGTCGCGGGCAATGCCTTGCGCCGCGAACAGCTGCTTGGCGACCCCGATCTGGCGTTCGCGGTGAACGCCTTCAAAGGCGTGCCCGGTGCGGAATTCGCGGCTGTGCGGCACGCCAGCCAGGTTGCGCTCGGTGTTGCCGGCACGGATCCGGTCGAGCGGTTCGCCGGTAATCACGTGGAAATTCCATGGCTGGGTATTCATTGAGCTGGGCGCGCGCATCGCCAGCCGCAGCACTTCCTCGATCAGTTCGCGCGGGACGGGCTTGTCCAGATAGCCGCGCGCCGAGCGGCGGCCCATGATCACATCGTCGAATTCCATTTTTCCCCCCGCGATCAACCGATCCAACTGTGCCGGTATGTTAATCGATCGATTAAATCGCGCAAACAAAAAAGGGCGGCCCGTGAAGGCCCCCCCCTTGTGTTCGGTTGAGAGCCGGATCAGCGCGAGTAGAATTCGACCACCAGGTTTGGTTCCATCTTCACCGGATAGGGCACTTCGTCGAGCGTGGGTACGCGCACAAAGGTTGCCTTGTCGGTCCCGTCGGGGGCGACATATTCGGGGATGTCACGCTCGGGCAGGCTCTGGGCTTCGGCGATCAGCGCCATTTCCTTGGCCTTCTTGCCCAGGCTGATCACGTCGCCCGGACGCACGCGGCGGCTGGCGATGTTGCATTTCACGCCGTTCACATAGATGTGGCCGTGCGAAACGATCTGGCGGGCCGAGAACACGGTCGGCGCGAACTTGCAGCGGTAGATGACCATGTCGAGCCGCTGTTCGAGCAGGCCGATCAGGTTCTGACCGGTATCGCCCTTCATCTTCGACGCTTCCTGGTAGGTGCGCTTGAACTGCTTTTCGGTGACGTCGCCGTAGTAGCCCTTGAGCTTCTGCTTGGCGCGCAGCTGGATCCCGAAGTCGGAAACCTTGCTCTTGCGGCGCTGGCCGTGCTGGCCGGGGCCATACGAGCGGCGGTTGACCGAGCTCTTGGGACGACCCCAGATGTTTTCGCCCATCCGGCGGTCAATTTTATACTTCGATGACTTGCGCTTCGACATGGCGCGTCTGGTCCTTCAATTTGCATACCGCACATTGTGTGCAGCTTCTGGTCCGGAACCGCACCATTCCGCCAATTTACGGAATGCGAGACAGGCTTCACCGGAGTGCCCGCTCAATTGCGAAGGCGCGCCTATTGCTGCGGAGCAGCGGAATGTCAAGCGTTTCGGGGCTTCTTGCTGAGCGCCGAGAGCACCCCGCGCATGGTCCGAACCTCCAGGTGGTTCCAGCCCGGCTTGGTCAGCATTGTGCGCAGCGTCAGCCGGGTTGCGACCGCGCGGCTGTGCGGAAAGAAGTAGCCGGCCGGCTCCAGCATTGCCTCCAGCTGGGCAATCATCCCTTCCAGCTCTTCCTGCGGGGCAGGGGGCAACAGTTCCTCGACCGTGGGCTGTTCCAGCGCGGCATGCTTCGACCATTCGTAGGCCAGCAGGATCACCGCCTGGGCCAGGTTGAGCGAGCCGAATTCCGGGTTGATCGGCACGGTCACGATCGCGCGGGCGAGCGCCACGTCCTCGGTCTCCAGCCCCGACCGCTCAGGCCCAAAGACATAGGCCGAGCGACCAGCCTCGCGCTGCACGGCTTGCGCGGCCTGCTCGGGGGTCAGCACCGGCTTGGTCACCCCGCGCTTGCGCACGGTGGTGGCATAGACGTGGGCGCAATCGGCCACAGCTTCGGCCAGCGTGCCGAAAACCTGGGCCTGTTCCAGCACCACATCGGCCCCGGCCGCAGCAGGCCCGGCGCTGGGGTTGGGCCAGCCATCGCGCGGGGCGACCAGCCGCAGCTCGGTCAGCCCGAAATTGAGCATCGCGCGGGCGGCCTTGCCGATATTCTCGCCCAATTGCGGGCGGACGAGGACGATGATGGGTTCGCGTTTGCGACCTTGGATGCGTCCTGCGGATTGCTCCCTTAACTCCCGTTCGTCCTGAGGAGGGGATGAGCGCATGCGAAGGCCCGTCTCGAAGGACTGGTGGCGTTTGGCAAGACGCTGGATGGCGACCCAATCCCCGCGGATCAGTGCTTCTTTCTTGGGTCGCGACCAACCCTTGATCCTAACTTCGGCTTCCAACGCTTCGACGCGGGTTGGAAATTCGTTGGACCAGACAAGCTGCAACGGGCGCCGTTTGAAAGTGTAGCAACCAGGGAAGTAGCCGGTGTCGTGCTGGCCAATGCGCTGCTCAAGGTTGTCGGTATGGCCGGTGTAATATGAGCTGTCAGCGCAGTGTAGAATGTAGGTCCAGAATGCCATGATCTCTCTTGGCTCGAAATGCGGGCAATTCCAACCCGCCTCATGGAATCCGCAACGTCGCAGTGGTTCGAGACGGGCCTTCGCATACGCTCAGTCCCTCCTCACCACGAACGGGGAGAGTTTTGGTTTCGAACCTCAACACCGTTCGTCCTGAGGAGGCATCTCGAAGCCGCAGGCTGAGGAGCCGTCTCGAAGGACCGCGTTCGCAAGCTGTGGTTCGAGGCGGGGCCAGGAAAACCTACCCCTTCCCAGCATCCCTGACCGTGCTGGCAAACTCCTCAAAGTCCCGCGCCTCGGTGAAGTCGCGGTAGACGCTGGCGAAGCGGATGTAGGCTACCGTATCCAGCGCGCGCAGGCCTTCCATCACCATTTCGCCGATGGCCTTGGCGGGGACTTCGCTTTCGCCCAGCGTTTCGATCTGGCGCTGCACGCCTGAGACCAGCTGGTCCATCCGCTCCTGCGCGATCCCGCGCTTGCGGCAGGCCAGCGCAACTGACTGGTCGATCTTGCTGCGGTCGAAACTTTCGCGCGTGCCGTCGCTCTTCACCACGGTCACTTCGCGCAGCTGCACCCGCTCAAACGTGGTAAAGCGCGCGCCGCAGCCGTCGCACTGGCGGCGGCGGCGGATCGCGGTGTTGTCCTCGGTCGGGCGCGAATCCTTTACCTGGCTGTCATCGTGGGCACAGAAGGGGCATCGCACGTTACGGGCGCAGTCTCTTGTAGAGCATGAAGCCCGCACCGATCACCGCACCAGCGAGCGGCGAAATCAGCGGAAGCGGCCAGCCGACCACCGCACCGATCGCAGCCCCGGTCAGCACCGGCTTGGTCGAGGGGTGGCGCATGCCTTGCTTGGCCATGCCGCCGACCTCGGTCTTGAGATCTTGCATGATGTCGTTGCTCATCGCTTACAACTCCGGGTAAATCGGGAACCGCGCGCACAGTTCCTCGACACGGGCGCGGACGCGTTCTTCAACTTGCCCATCGCCCTCTTCGCCATTGCGCGACAAGCCTTCTACCACTTCCGCGATCAGAGCGCCAACGGTGCGGAACTCCTCTTCGCCGAAGCCACGCGTGGTGCCGGCCGGCGTCCCCAGGCGCACGCCCGAAGTGACGAAGGGCGAGCGGGTGTCGTAAGGAATGCCGTTCTTGTTGCAAGTGAGGTAGGCCCGGTCGAGGCCCTTCTCGGCGGCCTTGCCGGTGACGTTCTTGGCGGTGAGGTCAACCAGCATCAGGTGGTTGTCGGTCCCGCCCGAGACGATCCGCAGGCCGTTTTCGGTCAGACTAGCGGCCAATGCCTTGGCATTGGCGACAACTTGCGCGGCATAGGCCTTGAATTCGGGCTTGAGTGCATCGCCGAAAGCCACCGCCTTGGCGGCGATCACGTGGACCAAGGGCCCGCCCTGAAGGCCGGGGAAGACCGCCATGTTGAGCTTCTTGGCCAGATCCTCGTCATTGGTCAGGATCACGCCCGAGCGCGGCCCGCGCAGCGACTTGTGCGTGGTGGTAGTGACCACATGGGCATGCGGGAAGGGCGAGGGGTGCGCGCCGCCTGCAACGAGGCCGGAAAAGTGCGAGATATCGGCCAGCAGCCAGGCACCCACTTCATCGGCAATCGCGCGGAAACGCTCGAAATCCCAGTGCCGCGAATAGGCGGTGCCGCCGCAGATGATCAGCTTGGGTCTATGCTCGCGAGCCAGCGCCGCGACTTCGTCCATGTCGATCAGTTCGTCTTCCGCGCGCACGCCATAGGGGATCGGCTTGAACCATTTGCCGCTCATGTTGACCGGCGAACCGTGGGTCAGGTGCCCGCCGGCGTTGAGGCTCAGCCCCATGAAGCTGTCACCGGGCTCAAGCAGCGCCAGGAACACCGCCTGGTTCATCTGGCTGCCCGAATTGGGCTGGACGTTGGCGAACTGGCAGCCGAACAGCGCCTTGGCGCGCTCGATCGCCAGGTTCTCAACCACGTCGGCATATTCGCAGCCGCCGTAATACCGCTTGCCCGGATAGCCTTCGGCATATTTGTTGGTGAAGACGCTGCCGGTCGCTTCAAGCACCGCCAGGCTGGTGATGTTCTCGCTCGCGATCAGCTCGATCTTGCGCTGCTGGCGCTTGAGCTCGCTGCGGATCGCGGCGTGAACTTCGGGATCGACTTCGGGCAGGTGCGCGGTGAAGAAGCCCGCAGATCGGACCGGGGCAGCGGCAAGAGTGGTGGTCACGGGCAGGTGGCTCCTCAGCAGGAAGGGTTGGTCAGCTTGGCAACGCGGCCACTATGGCGGCCGCCGCCGAAGGGCGTGGAAAGGAACGCGTCGAGGCAGGCCTTGGCCATGTCCACGCCGGTCAACCGCGCGCCCATCGCGATGACATTGGCATCGTTGTGCTCGCGCGCGAGGGCGGCGGAAAGCGGTTCGGCGACCAGCGCGCAGCGGCACTTGGGCTCACGGTTGACCGCGATCGAGATGCCGATCCCGCTGCCGCACAGCGCCACGCCGACTTCGGCAGTGCCATCGGCGACCACGCCGGCCAGCTTGTAACCATAGTCTGGATAGTCCACCCGGTCGGCCGTTTCCGGGCCAAGGTCGGCAACCTCGTGGCCCAGGCCGATCAGGTATTCGCGCAAGGTCGCCTTGAGGTCGACAGCGGCATGGTCGGAAGCGATGGCGATGCGCATGGGTAGGCGGACCTGCGGTGCGGGATTGAATCGATGCGCCCCTTTAATGGCGCACCGCTTTCAAGGCCAGCATGGTCAGGGTTATTTTTGCTTATCCTGTGGCAAACCGGGCTTGGCCAGTGCGATTTGACATTGCCGGGGCGGCGACGCAGCTTGATCGCCAGGAGTTTGATGCCTTCAGATTGAGGCATATGTCTCCCCTCCCCGGTGGGGAGGGGTCGGGGGTGGGGGTTCGACATCGGCGTGGCCCCCACCCCAACCCCTCCCCGGTGGGGAGGGGCTTAGTGAATCTGGGAAATGGGGGAACGGAAGATGCGCGTCTGGCTGGGAACTTTGATGACGCTGGCACTTGCCGCCGTGCTGGCCGTGCTGGCCACGACTCCGCCAGCCCCGCGCGATCCCAAGTTCACGGTGGGGCTGTTCAACATCCTGGCCGCCGAAGCGGACTTGCGCGAGATCGCCCGCGCGCCGCACCCAACCGGATCGACCGAGAACGCGCGGGTGCGCGACTATCTGCTGGCGCAGATGCGCGGGATCGGGATGGAAGTCAGCACTCGCGAGGGCGTGCTCGATGAAAAGGCTGCCAAGCGCCTCAACAAGTGGAGCGGGCGCGCGGATCCTCCCGCCAAGACAGTCAACCTGGTCGGCGTGCTGCCCGGCCGAGATCGCAATGCGCCCGCGGTAATGCTGATGTCGCACCACGATTCGGTCTGGGGCTCGCCCGGCGCGTCAGATGACGGGGCGGGGGTAGTGACCGCGCTCGAGGTCGCCCGCCAGGTTGCCGCCAAAGGCCCGCCTCCGCGCGACCTGATCGTATTGCTGACCGATGGCGAGGAATTGGGGCTGCAAGGCGCGAAGCAGTTCTTTGCTGGCGATCCGCTGCTGCCCCGGATCGGTGCAATCATCAACATGGAGGCGCGCGGCGGGGGCGGACGGACCACCCTGTTCGAGACCACGCCAGACAACGGCGAGGCGATTGCGCTGTACCAGGATGCCGTTCGCGTGCCGGGGGCGAGTTCGCTGGCGGTGTTCATCTATTCGGTGCTGCCCAACGATACCGACCTGTCAGAAGCGATGCAGGGTGACTGGGCGGCCTACAACTTCGCCTTCATCGGCCGTCCGGGGCTTTACCACTCGCCGCTGGCGACGCCTGAGGCGCTGGATCGCGGCTCGCTGATGGACATGGGCTGGCAGGTGTCCGAACTGACCCAGGCCCTGCTGACCGCGCCGAAGCTGCCGGGAAGGGCGCCCGATGTGGTGTTCTTCGACCTGTTCGGGCTGTCGCTGGTCAAGTATCCGGCCGGGCTGGGCTGGGTGATGCTGGCGATCGCGGGGATCGCGCTGGGAGTGGCTGCCAACCGTGACCGCAGCCTTCGCGCGTTGGGGCAGGGTGCCGGACGCTCGGCAGGGCTGATGCTGCTCGCCGCAGGTGTGC
>PNJT01000061.1 GCA_013822005.1 Novosphingobium sp.
TTCGATGACGAGGCCGAAGTGGTCGCCCGCGCGAATGCCACCGACCTTGGCCTTGCCGCCGGAATCTTCACCAACGATCTGACCCGCGCGCACCGCGTGATCGCCGCGCTGGAGGCCGGGACTTGCTGGATCAACACTTACAACATCACCCCCATCGAACTGCCGTTCGGCGGCAACAAGCAGTCGGGCCTGGGCCGCGAGAACGGCAAGGCCGCGATCGAATATTTCACCCAGCTGAAGAGCGTCTATGTCGCGATGGAGCCGATCGATGCCCCATACTGAGAGTTATGACTTTGTCGTCGTCGGCGCAGGCTCAGCCGGCTGCGTGCTGGCCGACCGGTTGAGCGCGGACGGGCAGAACAAGGTACTGCTGATCGAGGCCGGGGGTTCAGATCGTTCGATCTTCATCCAGATGCCAGCGGCGCTGGCCTATCCGATGAATACCAAGCGATGGAACTGGGGCTATCATTCGGAGCCCGAACCGCACCTCAATAACCGCCGCCTGCATTGCCCGCGCGGGCTGGGACTGGGCGGGTCGAGTTCGATCAACGGTCTGGTTTACGTGCGCGGCAATCCGCTCGACTTCGAGCACTGGAAGGACGAACTGGGCGCGGCCGGCTGGGGCTACGGCGATGTGCTGCCCTATTTCAAACGCGCCGAAGCGCGCGCCGAGGGCGGCACCGACTATCGCGGCGGGGATGGCCCGCTTTCGACCACTTACGGTACGCTGAGGAACCCGCTCAACCAGGCCTGGCTCGATGCCGCAAAGCAGGCCGGATATGAGCTGACCGAGGACTGCAACGGTTTCCGCCAGGAAGGCTTCGGGCGGATGGATATGACCGTGCGCAAAGGCACGCGCTGTTCAGCGGCCAAGGCCTATCTCTATCCGGCGCGCAAGCGGTCCAACCTGACCGTGATCCAGCATGCCCTCGCCAATCGCGTGCTGTTCGAAGGCAAGCGCGCGGTCGGGATCGAGTACGAGAAAGGCGGCAAACTCCATCAGGTCCGCGCCACCCGCGAGGTATTGCTCTCAGGCGGTTCGATCAACTCGGTGCAACTTCTCAAGCTGTCGGGCATTGGCCCCGCCGAGGAACTGAAAAGCGTCGGAATCGACGTGCTGGTCGATCGGCCCGGGGTGGGCGCCAACCTGCAGGATCACCTGGAATTCTACTTTCAGATGGCCTGCACCAAGCCGATCACGCTGTTCGGCCAGGCCAACCTGCTCGGCAAGGCCCTGGTCGGGGCCGAATGGCTGTTCCTGCGGCGCGGGATCGGGGCTTCGAACCAGTTCGAAAGCTGCGGCTTCATCCGCAGCAAGGCCGGGATCAAGTACCCCGACATCCAGTACCATTTCTTCCCGATGGCGATCAATTATGATGGCTCTTCGCTCGCTACCGAGCACGGTTTCCAGGCCCACGTCGGCCCGATGCGCTCCAAGAGCCGAGGCAGCGTGACGCTGCGCAGCAAGGACCCGCGCGAGCATCCCAGGATCCTGTTCAACTACATGAGCCACCCCGACGACTGGGAAGAAATGCGCGCCTGCGTGCGGCTGACCCGCGAGATTTTCCAGCAGCAAGCCTTCGCCCCGTGGCGTGGGCGTGAGATCCAACCGGGTGCAGACTGCGTGACCGACGAGGCGATTGATGCCTTTATCGCCCAGCATGTCGAAAGCGCCCTGCACCCCTCGTGCACTTGCAAAATGGGCGATGCCAGCGACCCGATGGCGGTGGTCGATCCCGAACTGAAAGTCATCGGGGTCGAAGGCCTGCGCGTGATCGACAGCTCGGTGATGCCCTCAATCACCACCGGCAACCTCAACGCGCCGACGATCATGATCGGCGAGAAGGGCGCGGACCACGTGCTTGGCAAGGGCCTGCTCGCCCCTTCCAACCTGCCTTACTACGTCGCGCCCAATTGGGAGACTGCGCAGCGATGAGCCGCACAATCAGCGAACCAGCACGCGAAGTGCCTGTCGTCCACGAAACCGAGGTGCTGGTGATTGGGTCGGGGCCCGGGGGTCTTGCCGCCGCGCTCGCTTCGGCCCGCGCGGGCGTGAAGACCACGCTGGTCGAACGCTATGGCTGCTTTGGCGGCAATATCACCCAGGTCGGGGTGGAGGGCTTCGCCTGGTACCGCCACCCCAAGACCATCGACAGCGAAGGCATCGGCCGCGAGTTCGAGGACCGCGCAAGGAGCATGGGCGCGGCGATCCCCGAACCGCAATCGATCAGCCACGCACTCGATGCCGAGGGCTTCAAATACGTCGCCGACTGCCTGGTGCAGGAAGCAGGCGTCATCCCGATGCTGCACCGCATGTTCGTTGCCCCGATCATGGAGGGCGACACGATTCGCGGCGTGATCGTCGAAAGCAAGGCCGGGCGCGAGGCGATCCTGGCCAGGCTGGTGGTCGATGCCAGCGGCGACGCCGATGTCGCCCACCGCGCCGGGGCCCCCACCCACATGCACCCCAAGGCCGAGATGATGTCGGTCTCGGTGATGTTCTCGATGTGCGGGGTCGACAAGGGCCGGTTCATCGACGCCGTCAAGGCTGATCCGCAGACCTATGCTGACTGGGCCAAGGACGGCGAATGGTCGGTGACGACCAGTGGCAAGGAGGACGCAATGTTCTCGCCGTTCCTGCGCAAGCCCTTCCAGCAGGCGCACAAGGCGGGTCTGCTGCCCGATAACCTCAAGACCATCGCCGGGACCTGGGGCACGGTCAGTGATCAGGGCGACCTGACCTACCTCAACATGGTCCATATGACGCTCGACGGGACCGATCCCGACGACCTGACCCACGGCGAGATCGAGGGGCGTGCCCAAGCCATGCAGGCGATCGAGGCACTCAAGCGCTTCCAGCCCGGCTGCGAGAACGCCAAGCTGCGCAACTTCGGGATGACGCTGGGGATCCGCGATACCCGCAAGATCGACGCGGTGTACAACCTCACCGCAGGGGATGTTGAAGGCGAAAGCCGGTTTGAGGATTCAATCGGCATCTTCCCCGAATTCATCGACGGCTACGGCCTGCTGATCATCCCTACCACCGGGCGTTATTTCCACGTGCCTTACCGTTCGATGCTGCCAAAACAGGTCAAGAACCTGATCGTCACCGGCCGCACCATTGGCGGCGACAAAGTCAGCCACGCGGCGGTGCGCAACATGATGTGCTGCGCGGTTGCCGGGCAAGGCGCGGGCACGGCGGCGGCAGTGGCGGTCAAAACTGGGCGCGACTTTGGCTCGGTAGATATCAGCGCAGTTCAGGGAGAACTGCGCCGCCAGGGTGCCAGAATAGACTAGGTCACCCACCTCCGTTCGTGTCGAGCGAAGTCGAGACACCGCGCATGGCATCTCGACTTCGCTCGATGCGAACGGAGGTTGGGAGGCTGTGCGATTAGCTTGGCCCCACCCCCTCCCTCGTGTATAAGCTCCACTTATGATAACGCGCCCTACTGGTGCGACACAGGGGTACAGCGCAGATGAACAACGGCCAGCTCCCTTCGGGGTTCGAATTCCGCGCGCTGCAAGTCTTTGTTGTTACTGCCGAACAAGGCAGCATGACCCAGGCCGCCAAAGTCCTGGGGCTGACCCAGTCGGGCGTTTCGCAGATCATCGCGGGGCTGGAGGAATCGGTCGGGCGGCAGCTGTTCGACCGCTCGATCCGCCCGATCGTGCTGACCAAGGTCGGCCAGGTCCTGCTCCGCCAGGGACAGAGAATCCTTGGGGATCTCAACTCCGCCTTTGTCGAGGCGACCGAAAGCGAACGCGGCGAGCTGGCCTCGCTCAGCATCGCCATGCCCGAAAGCCTCGCCAACGTGCTCGGCCCCCGGCTCTATCGCCGCAGGGGCGATCTGGCGCGCAACTGGCGGATTTCGAACGGGTTGATGCCGGACCAGCGGGCCAAGTTCAACACCCACGCCGCCGACATCATGATCACCGAGGAAAGCAACACCTCGGACATGCTCGACGTCGATCGCTTCAACCTGTTCACCGAGCCTTATGTGCTGATCTTCCCCAAGAAGTTCGCCCTCGCCCCGGAGCTTGGCCAGCACCTGGCCGACAGCCCGTTCATTCGCTTTTCGCTGCGCAGCTCGATGGGCCGCCAGACCGAGGCGCAGCTCAACCGGCTCCAGCTCAAGTACCCTTCCAACATCGAATTCGATTCGATTGTCGGCCATGCCACCGCGGTGTCCTACGGCCTGGGCTGGGGGATCACCACGCCCTTGTGCCTGTTCCAGGTGCCCTGGGCCTTCGAGCAGCTTTCGATCCACCCGATCCTGCGCGGCAAGTTCGGGCGGCGGATGACCTTGCTGGCGCGCCAGCAGACGCTGGGCACTGCCCCGCGCGTGATTGTCGATGAGTGCCGCGCGATCCTGGAGGAAGAGGTTTTCCCCGAAGTCCAGGCCCACCTGCCCTGGCTGGAAGGAGCTTTCAAGGTCGGCGAGGACTGAGCAAAGTGGCCTCATTACCGCTGGTCATGGTAGCGATCATTTTCCGCACCCCGCTTGTGCATTGGCCCGACATGGCGGAAATCCGCCCCGCTGGGGCGCGGCAAGAGCTTCGTTTACCAGTCGCCAAAAACTCTGACATTGAGAGGCAAGGGCCTTTGCGCTCTTGAAAAGGGGATGCAAGAGAATCAACTGCCACCGCCGGGTGCCCCGGACATCGAGATCGCCCGCGCTGCCAAGATGGCGCCGATCCTGCCGCTCGCCGAAGCCCGGCTGGGCATCGCGCCCGAAGCGCTGGTTCCCTATGGCCACTTCAAGGCCAAGGTCAGCCTCGAATACATCGCTTCGCTGCAAGACCGTCCCAACGGCAAGCTGGTGCTGGTCACCGCGATCACCCCCACTCCGGCCGGCGAAGGCAAGACCACCACGTCGGTCGGTCTCAACGACGGGCTCAACCTGATCGGGATCAAGTCGATCGTCTGCCTGCGCGAGCCCTCGCTGGGTCCGTGCTTCGGCATGAAGGGCGGAGCCGCCGGTGGCGGGCGCGCGCAGGTGATCCCGATGGAGGACATCAACCTCCACTTTAACGGCGATTTCCACGCGATCACGTCGGCGCACTCGCTGCTGGCTGCGCTGCTCGACAACCACTTGCAGTGGGGCAACGAGCTCAACATCGATCCGCGCCGCGTCGTCTGGCGCCGGGTGGTCGATATGAACGACCGCGCGCTGCGCAACATCAACGTTGGCCTGGGCGGGGTAACCCACGGCGTGCCGCGCGAGACCGGGTTCGACATCACTGTTGCGTCGGAAATCATGGCGATCCTGTGCCTGGCGACCGACATCAAGGACCTCCAGCGCCGCCTGGGTGACATCATCGTCGCCCGCACTTACGACAAGACCCCGGTGACCGCGCGCGACCTCAAGGCCGATGGCGCGATGGCGGTGTTGCTGCGCGATGCGATCCAGCCCAACCTGGTCCAGTCGATCGAGCACAACCCGGCCTTCATCCACGGCGGCCCATTTGCCAACATCGCCCATGGCTGCAACTCGGTCATGGCAACGCAGACTGCGCTGAAACTCGCCGATGTGGTGGTGACCGAAGCCGGCTTTGGCGCCGATCTGGGGGCCGAAAAGTTCCTCGACATCAAGTGCCGCCATTCGGGCCTGCGCCCCGACGCGGTGGTGCTGGTCGCGACCGTGCGCGCGCTCAAGATGCAGGGCGGCGTCAAGAAGGACGATCTGGGCAATCCCGATGTCGACGCGCTGATGCGCGGTGCGGTCAACCTGGAACGCCATATCCAGAACCTGCAGAAGTTCGGCCTGACCCCGGTGGTGGCGATCAACCACTTCATCAAGGACACCGAGGAAGAACTCGAAGCGCTGAAGTCGGTCTGCGGCAAGTACGGCGCCCGCGTCGCGCTGGCCAAGCACTGGGCCGAAGGCGGCAAGGGTGCGGAAGAACTGGCGCATCAGGTCAAGGCCCAGCTCGACGAGGGCCAGGCCGAGGTCAAGCTGCTCTACCCCGACGACATGCCGCTGGCCGACAAGATCGCCACCATCGCGCGCGAGATCTATCGCGCCGACGGGATCACGTTAACTGGCTCGACCGCCTCGACGCTCAAAGACTATGAAAAGCTCGGCTACGGCAAGCTGCCGGTCTGCATCGCCAAGACGCAGTACAGCTTCTCGACCGATCCGACCAAGGCCGGCGCACCGACCGGGCACACGGTGGAAGTGCGCGAAGTGCGCCTGTCCGCCGGTGCCGGGTTCATCGTTGCGGTCTGCGGCGATATCATGACCATGCCGGGGCTGCCGCGTCGCCCGGCTTCGAACGAAATCGGCCTCGACGACGACGGGAACATCGTCGGGCTTGCTTAAGGGTGATTGGGGGAACTGAATGAACGACGAATCCGGAACCCCCACTCGCCGCGCGGGCGGCCGTGCCGCCCGCCAAGCCCTTCGCGCCGCTCCGCTCGCCGAAGACCTGCGCCCGGTTCGCGCGGGCCTTGAAGGCGGGCAGTACAAGCCGCTGACCGACGCCGGGGTGCAACGCATCCACCAGGGCGCGCTCGATGCGCTGGAGCAGATCGGCCTGGCCAATGCTCCGGCATCGGGCGTGGAAATCCTGACCGGCGCGGGCGCGATCCTGGGCGATGACGGCCGGATCCGCTTCCCGCGCGCGCTGGTGGAAGACATGCTGGCGATCGCCGCGCGCGATATCACGCTGTTCGCCCGCGATCCCAAGCATGACCTGCACCTGTCGGGCAACAAGGTCCACTATGGCACCGCCGGGGCGGCAGTCCATGTGGTTGACCTCGAAACCAACGACTACCGCGATTCCACCGCCAAGGACCTCTATGAGGCGGCGAAAATCGTCAACAACCTCGACAATGTGCACTTCTTCCAGCGGATGATGGTCTGCCGCGATGTGAAGGACCTGGTCGATATGGACATGAACACGCTCTACGCGTGCCTGTCCGGCACCACCAAGCACGTCGGCACCTCGTTCTCCGACCCGATCAGCGTCGAGCCGGGCTTCGAAATGCTGCACATGGTCGCGGGCGGCGAGGCGGAGTGGCGCAAGCGCCCGTTCGTTTCCAATTCGAACTGCTTCGTGGTCCCGCCGATGAAATTCGCCGAGGAGAGCTGCATCACCATGGAAGCCTGCGTGCGCGCCGGAATGCCGATGCTGCTGCTTTCGGCCGGACAGGCCGGGGCCACCGCCCCCGCCTCGATTGCGCTGGCGATCACGCAGGCCGTGGCCGAGTGTCTGGCCGGCGTGGTCTATGTCAACGCGATCACGCCGGGCGCTCCGGCGATCTTCGGGACCTGGCCGTTCGTTTCGGACCTGCGCACCGGATCGATGTCTGGCGGCAGCGCCGAACAGGGCCTGCTGACCGCCGGCTGCGCGCAGATGCACCGTTTCTATGGCCTGCCCGGCGGCGCCGCCGGCGGCATGACCGACAGCAAGCTGCCCGATATGCAGTGCGGCTGGGAACAGGGCATCATCAACGTGATGGCGGGCCTTGCGGGCCTCAACATGGTCTATGAATCGGTCGGCATGCAGGCTTCGCTGCTGGGCTTCTCGTTCGAAAGCCTGATCCTGGGCGACGATATCCTGGGCCAGGCCCAGCGCGCGGTGCGCGGGATCGAAGTGACCGAGGACAAGATGAACCTCGACGTCATGAAGCAGGTCTGCCTTGGCGGCCCCGGCCACTACCTTGGCTCCGAACAGACGATGAGCCTGATGCAGACCGACTACGTCTACCCCGTGGTCGGCAACCGGATGAGCCCCAAGGAGTGGAACGAGGCGCAGAAGCCGATGCTGCTGGACGGTGCCCGCGCCCGCAAGGATTCGATCCTGCGCCAGGCCCGCTGCGTGATCGATCCGGTGACCGATCAGGCCGTGCGCGAGAAATTCAACATCGCTTTCGCCGCCTGATCCGACGCGAGTTATGCCAGCATGAAGATTTGACATGTTGGCGCGGGCGCTGCTTGCGATAAGCAAGCGCCATGAACGAGATGTCCCCCTCTTCTCGCCGAGGCGGCGGACGCGAGGCCAAGCGGGCCGCGCGGCTGGCTGGGAGCGGCGTTTCAGCCCCTTTCATCAGCCGCCGCCTGCCCTATGTCGAACTGCTCGACGAAGAAGGGCTGAGCCTGATCGAGGAAAACGCCGAGCAGATTCTCTCCGAAATTGGCTGCGAATTCCGCGACGATCCCGAGGCGTTGGAGATTTGGCGCGCCGCCGGGGCCGAAGTGACCGGCGAACTGGTCCGCATGCCGCGCGGCATGTGCCGCCAGCTGATCCAGGACCATGCGCCCAAGGAATTCACCCACCAGGCCCGCAACCCGGCGCGCAGCACCACGATTGGCGGCAAGCGCACGGTCTTTGCCCCCACCGCCGGGCCGCCGTTCGTGCGCTGTCTCGACAAGGGCCGCCGCTATGGCACGATCGAGGACTTCAACAATTTCGCCAAGCTGACCCAGGCCTCGCCCTGGCTGCACAGCTCATCGACCGCGATGTGCGAGCCGGTCGATCTGCCGGTCAACAAGCGCCACTTCGACATGTTCCTGGGCAATGCGGTCCACACCGACAAGCCGTTCTTCAGCGCGGTTTCGCAGCCCAGCCGGACTGAGGACTGCATCGAAATGGCGCAAATCCTGTTCGGGGACCGCTTCGTTGATCCGCTGACCGGAGAGAACGCCACCTGCCTGATGGGGGTGATGAACGGCAACTCGCCGCTGACTTATGACGCGACCATGCTGGGCGCGGCCAAGGCGCTCGCGCGGGCCAACCAGGGCGTGCTGGTCACCCCGTTCATCATGGCCGGTGCCATGGCCCCGACCGGCCTCGCGGGTGCAATCGCGGTCACTCTGGCCGAGGCGATGGCCGGGATGGCCTTCCTCCAGCTGGTCAAGCCCGGTGCGCCGGTGATCTTCGGCAGCTTCGTCACCACGCTTTCGATGCAAAGCGGCGCGCCGACCTATGGCACGCCCGAATGCTCGCTGATCATCAATGCCCTGCTGGCATTGGCCCGGCGGCTGGGCGTGCCCTCACGTTCGGGCGGCAGCCTTTGCGCGTCCAAGATCGCCGACGCGCAGGCCGCTTATGAAAGCGCGCAGACCTTGCAGACCACCGCGCTGGGCGGAGCCAGTTTCGTGCTCCAATCGGCCGGCTGGCTCGAAGGCGGGCTGGTCACCGGCTACGAGAAGTTCATGATGGACTGCGATCAGCTGGGCATGATGCACATCCTGCTGAACGGCTATGACCTCAGCGAAAACGGCCAGGCGATGGGCGCGATCCGCGAGGTTGGCCCGGGCAAGCACTTCTTCGGCTGCGCTCACACCCAGGCCAATTTCGAAAACGCCTTCTACCGCTCGCCGCTGGCCGACTATGCCAGCTGGGAGCAGTGGGATTCCGAAGGCGCCAAGGACATCCAGGTCCGCGCCAACGCGGCCTGGAAGAAGACCCTGGCCGAACACGAAGACCCCGCGCTCGATCCGGGCGTCCGGGAAGAGCTGGAAGCCTACATCAAGCGCCGCAAGGGCCAGATGCCCGACGCCAACTATTGAGCATGACCGCGTTCCAGCTCCTCGATGGCGGCATGGGCCGCGAGCTCAAGCGGATCGGCGCGCCGTTTCGCCAGCCCGAATGGTCGGCACTGGCGATGATCGAAGCGCCCGAAACGGTGCTGGCGGTGCACCGCGCCTATGTTGCAGCCGGGGCCGAAGTGATCACCACCAACTCCTATGCGCTGGTGCCGTTCCATATCGGTGAGGAGCGGTTTGCCGGTCAGGGGCAGGCCTTGGCGGACCGGGCCGGACAGGTCGCGCGGCAGGCCGCTGATGAGGGGGACCGCAAGGTCCGGGTGGCAGCCAGCCTGCCGCCGGTCTGCGGGTCCTATCGCCCGGACCTGTTCGATGCGGCGGAAGCGCGGCGGCTGCTCGCTCCCTTGATCGCGGGACTGGCTCCCCACGCGGACTTGTGGTTGGCCGAGACGCTGTCTTCGACCGAAGAGGCGCGGGTGATTGCCGACCTGCTGGACGGGGACCAACGGCCCTTGTGGCTGTCCTTCACGCTGGACGACGGTGCGCCCGACGCCGCCACCAAGGCGCGGCTGCGCTCGGGCGAGCCGGTCGAGCTGGCCGCCGCGCTGGCACTGGAAGCGGGCGCAGCGGCGCTGCTGTTCAATTGCAGCCAGCCCGAAGTGATGAGTGCCGCGGTTCGGCAGGTAGCCAGCGCCGCGATCCCGATCGGGGTCTATGCCAACGCCTTCCCACCGCAGAGCGAGGAAGCCACCGCCAACGAAACGCTGCTGCCGATCCGCGAGGATCTGGACCCTGCGGGCTACCTTGGCTGGGTTCGGGAATGGCTGGACCAGGGCGCAACAATCATCGGCGGATGCTGCGGGATCGGGCCTGAGCACATCGCCGCGATTGCCGCCTCACGCGCCTGAAGCCAGCACTTCGCGCGGGCTTTTGCCGAAGTGGGCTCGGCAAGCCCGGCTGAACACCGGCTGCGACGAGAACCCGGCCAAGGCCGCAGCCCGGTGGACCGCCAAGCCCTGCTCGCGGATCAGGGTCAGCGCGTGGTGCAGCCGAAGTTCGCGGTAGTAGTGCCCCGGAGCCTGACCCAGCACGCGCTGGAACTGGCGTTCGATCAGCCGCCGGTCATGCCCGGCTACTTCGGCCAAACGCTCGATCGAAAGCGGTTCGGCCAGGTTGCTCTCCATGATCCGCACCACCTGCGCCAGCAGCGGATGGCGGGCAAAGGCCGGGTCCAGCCCGCGCTGGGCTTCCCCCGGTGAGCGGATCCGGTCGTGGATCAACTGATCGGAGACCGCCTTGGCCAGGACGCCGCCGTGAGCAAAGGCAATCGCTTCAAGCATCAGGTCCATCGCCGCTGTGCCGCCGGCGCAAGTGAACAGCCGGGCGTGCCGCTCGAACAGTTCGGTGGAGACCGGGATCTGCGGATAGCGCAGCGCGAATTCACTCGCGGCTTCCCAGTGCAGTGTGATCGGATCGCGCCCCAGGATGCCGGCCTCGGCCAGCAAGAAAGCCCCGGTATCGATCGCGCCCAGACTGCCGCCGCGCCGCCAGACCCGGCGCAATTGCCCCAGCAGCCGCGGATCGGCCAGCGCCAGTGGATTGAACCCAGCACAGACCACCAGAGTTTTGGTCGCCTCGTCGATTGGCCCCTGCCCGCGGATCTGCAGGCCGTTGGACGCTTCGGCATGGTCGCCCCGGGCGACATGGACGCTCCAGCGATAAAGCTCACGCCCGGCCAGCCGATTGGCGATCCGCAGCGGCTCCACCGCCGAGAAAAACGCCATCGCCGAGAATCCGGGGAGCAACAGAAAGGCCAATTCTTCCACCAAACCAGCCTAGGCAGCCTTGTCGCATATCGCAATCTTTTGTCGTGAAACGCCGTTTGTGACAGACCGATTCGCCCATAAGCTCCCCGTCAGGGAGAGAGCGATGAATTTTGAGCCGTTCATTACCTGCGCGGTGACCGGATCGGGCAATACCCAGGGTCTGCACCCCGATCTGCCGATCACTCCTGAACAGATCGCCAATGCGGCGATCGAGGCGGCCCGGGCCGGAGCAGCGATTGCCCATATCCACGTGCGCGATCCTGAGACCGGCAAAGGCTGCCGCGACGTGGCGCTCTACCGCGAGGTCAAGGAACGGATCCGCGCCAGCGACACCGACGTGATCATCAACTTCACCGCCGGAATGGGCGGCGACATCGTGTTCGGTCCCGGCGAGACCCCCCTACCCATCGATCCCGCCGGGACCGACATGATTGGCCCGCTGGAGCGCCTGGCCCACGTGCAGCAACTGCTGCCCGAAATCTGCACGCTCGATTGCGGGACGATGAATTTCGCCGAAGCCGACTATGTGATGACCAACACCCCCGGCATGCTGCGGACCATGGCCGCCGAAGTGCAGCGGCTGGGCGTGCGGCCCGAGCTGGAAGTGTTCGACACCGGGCATCTGGTCTTCGCCAAAGAGCTGATCCGCGACGGCCTGCTCGATGATCCAGTGATGATCCAGCTGTGCCTGGGCATCCCCTATGGCGCGCCCGACGATCCGCTGACCACCATGGCGATGGTTCACCAGTTGCCGCCCGGTGCGGTGTTCAGCGGCTTCTCGATCAGCCGCAACCAGCTGCCGTTTGTGGCAATGGCGGCCTTGGCCGGCGGCAACGTCCGCGTCGGACTGGAAGACAACCTCTACCTCGCCAAGGGCCAGTTCGCCTCGAACGGCCAGTTGGTCGAACGCGCGGTGCAGGTGCTGACCGGAATGGGCGCGAAAGTGCTTGGTCCGGCCGAAGTGCGGACCAAGCTCAAGCTGGTAAAGCGCTGACATGGCCGAAGTCGGCAGAGTCGGGATCGTCGGCGGCGGCGTAATCGGCGCGGCCTGGGCGGCCCGGTTCCTGCTCAACGGGATCGACGTTGCCGTGTTCGATCCCGATCCAGAGGTGGAGCGCAAGAGCCTCGAAGTGGTCGCCAATGCCCGCCGCGCACAGACCCGCCTCCACGGCGCGGCGCTGCCTGCCGAGGGCAAGCTGAGCTTCGCCGCCAGCGTGGCCGAAGCCGTCAGCCAGGCCGATTTCATCCAGGAGAGCCTGCCCGAGCGCGAGGACCTCAAACAGCGGGTACTGGCCGAGATCGATGCCGCCATGCCCGCCCATGCGGTGATCGGATCATCCACTTCGGGCTTGCTCCCCACCAAGCTGCAAAGCGCGATGGCGCGGCCCGACCGGCTGGTGGTGGGCCACCCTTTCAACCCGGTTTACCTGCTCCCGCTGGTCGAAGTCTGCGGTGGCGATCAGACCAGCCAGCAGACTATCGACATTGCCAGCGCGCTCTACACCCGCCTGGGCATGAAGGTGCTGCATGTCCGGCACGAGATCGACGGGTTCATCGCCGACCGCTTGCTCGAAGCCGTCTGGCGCGAGGCGCTGTGGCTGATCAACGACGGTGTGGCCACTGCCAGTGAGATCGACGATGCGATCCGCTTTGGCGCGGGGCTGCGCTGGTCGTTCATGGGCACATTCCTGACCTATCGCCTGGCGGGCGGCGAGGCCGGGATGCGGCACTTCCTCCACCAGTTCGGCCCGGCGATGGAATGGCCCTGGACC
>PNJT01000062.1 GCA_013822005.1 Novosphingobium sp.
TTTGGCCAGCTGGAACCGCTCGGCCAGCAGGCCCTTGCGGTAGGAATCGATGTAGAACAGGCTGCCCGCCATCAGCCCCAGTGCGATGATGTTGACCGCCAGGATCCGGACCGTCAGCGAAGTCCGCCGGGTCCACTGCCTGCGGGTCAGGCGCGGTGGAGGCAGGGGATCAGCCATCGCTGAACGAATAGCCCGCGCCGTAGAGCGTCTCGATCCCGGAAAACTGCGGATCGGCGCTGCGGAACTTGCGGCGCAGGCGCTTGATGTGGCTGTCGATCGTGCGGTCATCGACGAAGACATCGTCGCTGTAGGCCGCATCCATCAGTTGGTTGCGGTTCTTGATCACTCCGGGCCGCATGGCCAGCGCCTCAAGGATCAGGAATTCGGTGACTGTCAAGGAGACCGGCTGGCCGTCCCAGCTCACCTGGTGGCGCGCCGGGTCCATGCTGAGCCGCCCGCGTTCGATCGTCTCGGTGCTCTCGGCCTCGCCTTGCGCTTCCACCTCGCCGCGCACCAGCTCGCTGCGGCGCAGGATCGCGCGGATCCGGGCGACCAGCAGCCGCTGGCTGAACGGCTTGGTGATATAGTCGTCGGCGCCCATGGCGAGGCCCAGCGCCTCGTCGGGCTCTTCGTCCTTGCTGGTCAGGAAGATCACCGGCAGCGCCGACTTCTCGCGCAGCTTTTGCAGTAGTTCCAGCCCGTCCATCCGCGGCATCTTGATGTCGCAAACTGCCAGATCAGGCGGATTGTCGAGCAGCGCCTTCAGCGCCGCCGCCCCGTCCGAATAGACCCGCGTGGCAAAGCCTTCGGCCTGGAGCCCGATCGAGACCGCGGTCAGAATGTTGCGATCGTCATCGACCAGCGCAATCACTTGCTGGCGCGGCGTTTCGGGGCTGGGCGGATCAAGCTCGGACATGATGCGGCAATCGGCTGAATTGCTGGGAATAAGGGGTTAGCCGTTAACGTCCAGTCGCGCAATTGGGCCGAGATTCAGGTCCAAGATGCTGAAAATTAAAGCAGTAATAGTAACTATCAGCCAGTTTGACGGAATCACCTGTCCCCGCTATGCGCGCCGCACGGGCCCGGCGCATTCGTATGCGGAATGGGGCCATGACCATGGAGATCACCTTGAGCACGCTTTCCTACCCGCTTGAAAAGCAGGGCTTCGCCACCGCTGCGACGATCCACGCCAACCTCGGCACGGCGCCGCTGGTGGAGCAGGCGCTCAAGCGGGGCGAGGGGCGACTGACCAAGGATGGCGCGCTGTTGGTCGATACCGGCCGGTTCACCGGGCGCAGCGTCAAGGACAAGTTCGTGGTACGCGACAGCGTCACCGAAGGCACGATCAACTGGGGCGCGATCAACCAGCCGATGACCGGCGAACACTGGGCCAACCTCAAGGCCGATTTCCTCGCCGCGCTGGGCGACAAGGACGAGCTGTTTGTGGCCGACCTGTTTGGCGGCTCGCAGGCAGAATACCGCGTCAACGTGCGCGTGGTCACCCAGATGGCCTGGCACAGCCTGTTCATCCGCACCCTGCTGGTGCGCCCCACCGCGGACGAGCTGGCGGGCTTTGTGCCCGAATACACCATCATCAACCTGCCCAGCTTCAAGGCCAATCCGGATCGCCACGGCTGCCGCAGCGATACGGTTATCGCGGTCAACTTCACCGAAAAGCTGATCCTGATCGGCAACACCGAATATTCGGGCGAAATGAAAAAGGGCGTGTTCGGGCTGCTCAACTTCCTGCTCCCGGCGCAGGGCGTGATGCCGATGCATTGCAGTGCCAACATCGGCGCTGACGGCAAAAGCGCGATCTTCTTCGGCCTATCGGGCACCGGCAAGACCACGCTGTCAGCCGATGCCAGCCGCACGCTGATCGGCGATGACGAGCACGGCTGGTCGGACCAGGCGGTGTTCAACTTCGAAGGCGGTTGCTACGCCAAGATGATCAACCTTTCGGCCGAGGGTGAGCCGGAAATCTACGCGACCACCAAGATGTTCGGCACGATCCTTGAGAACGTGGCGATGGATCCGGAAACGCGCGAGCTCGATTTTACCGACGCCAGCAAGACCGAGAACACGCGCGGCGCCTATCCGATCGAGTTCATCCCCAACACCAGCAAGGAAAACCTCGGGCCTCCGCCGTCGAACATCATCCTGCTGACCGCCGATGCCTTTGGCGTGCTGCCCCCGATCGCCCGGCTGACCCCGGATCAGGCGATGTACCACTTCCTGTCGGGCTACACCGCCAAGGTGGCCGGCACCGAAATCGGGGTGACCGAGCCGGAGGCGACTTTCAGCACCTGCTTTGGCGCTGCCTTCATGCCGCGCCATCCCAGCGTTTATGGCAACCTGCTCAAGAAGCGGATTGCCGAGGGCGGGGCGCAGTGCTGGCTGGTCAACACCGGCTGGAGCGGGGGCAAGGCGACCGAGCCCGGCATCAAACGCATGCCGATCAAGGCCACCCGCGCGCTGCTGGGCGCCGCGCTCGACGGCAGCCTGAACAATGCCGAGTTCAAGAAGGACCCGAACTTCGGGTTCGAAGTGCCGGTCGCGGTGCCAGGCGTTGATGCCAAGCTGCTCGATCCGCGCGCGGCCTGGGCTGACGGCCAGGCCTATGACCGCAACGCACAAGAGTTGGTCGGCAAGTTCGTCCAGAACTTCGCGCAATTCACCGACTACGTGGACCAAAGCGTGCTCGATTCGGCCCCGCAAGCCGCCTGATTGACCCGGAAAAGCCGGGTCGTGAGGAGCCTGTCCTGTCCAGTTTGATACGCCGTGATCGAGCGAAGCAGCCTGTCGGGTAGGAGTGGCGTGCGGCAGGGGCTGGTGGCCCCTGCAATCGACACGACGCCCTCCGACAGGTTGCTTCGCTCGACCCCGAAGGGGCGGGCCGATTTTGCTCCGTGGACAGCGTTGCTCGTCGATCACGATGCTACGGCATCGCTCTCTCCTCACGCCTCGCCACGAACCAAAATCGGTTCCGTCACGGTGCATCAAACTGGACAGGACAGGCTCCAGAACCCAGAGTTTCCAAGTCATGACCGACTGCACAATTCGACCGTTTGATAGCGCAGCGGCCATTCGCCATATCGGCGAAGGCCTGCTGGCGCGCACTTTGCCCAAGCCCGAATGGACCCATGAGGCGCACCTGGCCGCCTGCGCCTGGCTGGTGCTCGAACGCCCAGACGTGACCCCCGAAACCGACCTGCCCGGCATCATCCGCAGCTACAACGTGGCGGCCGGGGGTGAGAACACCGACAGCGCGGGTTATCACGAGACGCTGACCCAGCTCTACATCAAGGGCGTGCGCCGCTTCCTCGCTACCTGCGAGGCCGATGGCCTGCTGGCCAAAGTCAACGCACTGCTGGCCAGCGACATGGCTCCGCGCGATTGGCCACTGCGGTTCTACTCGCGCGAATTGCTGTTCTCGGTGCCCGCACGGCGCGGCTGGGTTGAGCCAGATTTGGCCGCATTTTGACTTGGCGGGGGCGGGCGCAAGGCGCATGTTCCCTGCTTCGCAATAAGGAGTCGCAACTATGGGAATGCTTGACGGAATCATGAGCCAACTGGGCGGTGCCAACATCGGCGGGCTCGCCGAAAAGTTCGGCCTGCCGCCGGAAATGGCCGAAAAAGCGGTCGCCGCGCTGGGTCAGAGCCATGCCGAACCGGGCGACACGATCGCAGGCGCCGCAGCCAAGACCGGGCTTGATCCCGCGACTCTGAGCCAGATGGCCCAGCAGCTGGGCGGCGAAGGCGGCCTGGGCAAGCTGTCCGAACTGCTCCAGGGCAATTCGGCGCTGTCGGGCCTGACCGGCATGCTTGACCGCGATGGCGACGGCAATCCGCTGAACGACATCGCCGGCTTGGCCAGCGGGCTGTTCGGCAAGAAGTAAGGCTTAGAGCCTGCCCCGTTTGGGTTGAATCTCCCCTACCCAATGGGGAGGGGTAGGGGGTGGGGGTTCGACGCTGGCGTTGTACCCCCATCCCAACCCTTCCCCAGCGGGGAAGGGCTTTTGGGTTGCTTCAACTCAAAACGCACAAACCGGAAACAAGAAAGGGCTCCGTGCCACGCGGCGCGGAGCCCTTTCGTTTGGCTGGAGGCGAGCTCAGTCGAGCATGCTGGCGGGCACGCGACCGCCGTTTTCGGCCAGCGCCTTCATCACCGACTTGTGCAGCGCGATGTTTTCCTCGGCGCTGCCCGAATAGTCGGCATCGCCCAGTTCCTGGGCCAGCGCCTTGCGGTTTTCGAAGCTGGCATCGATCCCGACCAGCTTCATCAGATCGATGATCGAGCTTTGCCAGTTGAGGTTGCCCGCACCGTTCATGCCGCTGAGCACGGCCTCGACATCGACCGGTTCGGGTGCCGGGGCCGGAGCGGCCTCAGCCATCGGGATCGCCGGTGCATCGGCCGGCGGAGTAGCGGCTTCGGCCTTGCTGCCGAAGATCGCGTCTTTGATTTTGCTGAAGAAACCCATGGGTGACGATTCCTGACTTGGTGGCGACTCGGATGGGCCGCCGACCCCTGCTGGTTAGGAGCCTAACAGCGGTTTGTGACAGGAGAAGAAAATTCGTGCGGGATCAGATACCTTTCTTTTCAGCTACATAGCGCCCGACATTCTCGCCCAGCACGTCAAGCGGGACATTGCCGCCGCCGACCACCGCATCGTTGAAATCGCGCAAATCGTACCTTGCCCCCAGCGCGGTCTTCGCGCCCTCACGCAAGCGCAGGATTTCGCTGTGGCCCATCTTGTAGCCGCAGGCCTGGCCCGGCCACGAGCAATAGCGATCGACCTCGGGAGTGACCTCACTCAGCCCCGATCCGTTGGTTTCGGCGAACCATTTGATCGCCTGTTCGCGGGTCCAGCGTTTGGCGTGGAGCCCGGTATCGACCACCAGCCGGCAGGCGCGGAAAGCGATCGACTGGAGGTAGCCCAGCCGCCCGATCGGATCGCCTTCATAGGCACCCAGTTCGTCGCCCAGCGTTTCGGCATAAAGCGCCCAGCCTTCGCTGTAGGCGTTGAAGGCCAGCAGGGTGCGGATCAGCGGCAGGCGGTTGGCATATTCGCCCTGCCAGACGTGGCCGGGAATGCCCTCGTGAAAGCCCAGCGTGGCCAGCGAATAGCGGCTGTGACGGTTCACATCGCCCAGGTTGAGCCAGATCTTGCCCGGCTCGGTCCCGTCCTTCGATCCCGCCCCGCCATAGGCCCCCGGCGCGCCATCTTCTTCGGCCAAGGGCAGGCGGCGGATTTCGAGATTGCCCGGCACCAGCGTGCGGAAGGCCTGCGGCATCTTGCCGCGGATGAAGTCGATCTTGCCCTGCATCGTGGCGATAATCTCGGCCCGGCCTTTGTCGTCGGGGCTGAACAGGAAGCGCGGGTCTTCGCCCAGCGCAGTCATCCGCTCGCCCACGGTGCCCTTGGTGAAACCAAGACCGCGCAGGATCGGGTCCATTTGCCCGTGGAGGTCCTTCAGCGCCTCAAGCCCCAGCGCGTGGATTTCGCCCGGCGAGTTGCGGGTAGTGGTGCTGGCGCGCAGGGCCCAGGCGTACCACTCATCGCCATGCGGCCGCGCCCACAGGCCGGCATCCATGGTCGCCATGGTGCGCTGAAGCTTCAGTTCGGCAAGTTGGCGCGCCAGTGCCCGGGCCACCGGTCCAGTGGCAAGCGCCTTGGCACGGCTGCCCCAGTTGCCGCGGATGTCCTTGGTCCGCCGGGTCAGCGATTCGACCAGACCCCCGCCGCTGCTGGCATCCTTGAGCGTCATTTCCAGCTGGCGGATCGCCTTGTCGAGCAGGAAGGCCGGCGGCACCACGCCCATGCCGCGCGCAGCCCTGATCCGCCCCAGTTCGCCATCGAGCTGCGCCGGGAAAGCCGCCAGCCGCGCCAGGTAAGCCTCGGCCCCGGCGGCATCCTTGACCTTGTGCTCGCTGTCGAGGAACCGCGGGGTATCGAGATAGCCGCCAACGTTCTGGATCACCACATAGGGCGCGTTGCGCCAGCCCCCCACCGCGACATCGCCGTAGGGCAGGGCAAAGCCATCGAGCGCCACCGCAAAGGCGCTCTTGACCACCGCCATCGAGGTGCGGGTCGTGGGATCAAGCCGCGCCGGATCGTGGCGCGCAATGCCTCTTTGCGCCATGCGCAGCAGCGCCGCGATCCGCGCCTGCCCGGCTGCCGAGCGATCGCCCAGCTTTGAACGCAGGCCAGCGTGAACGCCGGTATCGATCCCCAGCGATGTCGCCGACTCGGGCGAGAGCGCGACCAGTTGCCAGGCCACCCAGTCAAGATAGGCATTGGCGGCCTGCGAGGGGTTCGGCTTGGTGCGCGGAGCCGCGTGAGCGGCGTCCAGCGCAAGCGAAGCGGCACCGCCGCCCAGCAAGGCAAGCGTCTGGCGGCGGGAAATGGCGTGCGGATCGATCATGGCGCAAGTGATGCTGTGCGCGCGCGCTCAAGTCAAACACCTGCAAGATTTTACTCTGGCCGGGCGGTTTCGCCGAGGCTAAGCCACGGGGGTACGCGGCCAATCCCGGCCGTCTGGAGGTTCGCACCATGGCCAGCGCCGATCTTGTCAATATGCTGCAACAGACCGGCGGGATTACCGCGATTGCCGAGCAGCTTGGCATTCCCCCGAAAATGGCCGAGGCCGGCGCGGGCGCGCTGCTGCCCGCGATTGTCGGCGGCATGAGCAAGCAGGCCCAGGCCCAGGGCGGTGGCGAAGGCGGCCTGGGCGGGCTGATCAATATCCTGGGCTCGCTGGGCGGGGCAGGCCTGGCCGAAAACGTGCTGGGGCCGGAACCGACCCAGGTTGAAAAGGGCAACGACGTGCTGGGGCAGATTTTCGGATCGAAGGAAGTCAGCCGCACCGTGGCCGATCATGCCTCGGGCCAGACCGGGATCGATCCTTCGATCCTCAAGAAGATGCTGCCGCTGCTGGCCATGCTGGTGGCCGGTTACATGTCGCTCCAGGCTGGCGGCGGACAGCAGCAGCAAGGCGGGGGCGGAATCCTCGGTTCGGTGCTCGGCTCGGTGCTGGGCGGCGGTCGGCAAGGCGGCGCGGGCGGCTTGCTCGGTTCGGTGCTGGGTTCGGTGCTTGGCGGCGGCGGGCAGCAGGCAGCCCCGGCTGGCGGCGGCTTGGGTGGGCTCGGCTCGCTGCTCGACTTGGACGGCGACGGAAATCCGCTCGACGATATCATCGGCATGGCTGGCAAGCTCGCGCGCTGATGACAGCCGACACCGTCCTGTCGATCATGGTGCTGGCCTGCCTGGCCCTGGTGCTGGGCGCGCTGGCACTGTGGCGGCGCGGCGGGCAACGCAGGCAAGTGGTGCTGATGCTGGCCCTGGCGGTGATCGTCGCGGCCAATGTGGCGATCTGGGTGGTGCCGAACCAGCAGGGCAAGACGCTGGTGAGTGAGGAGCTGAAGTAACTCCTCCCCGGAACGGGGAGGGGGACCACCGAAGGTGGTGGAGGGGCACGCGGCAGTTCTCCCGACCTCGCCGCAACGTCAGGAGAACTCGCCCGTGCCCCTCCACCATGCTGCGCATGGTCCCCCTCCCCCAAGGGGGAGGAACTACCTGATCGGGCAATCGGGCGAGAGCCGCATGTCCAGGTAATTGTCCACCGAGCGCATCAGGTCGTCCATCTCCGCTTCGAAGAAGTGGTTGGCGCGGGGGATTTCCTCGTGGTGGATGGTGATGTGCTTTTGCGTGCGCAGCTTGTCCACCAGCTTCTGGACCGAATTGGGCGTTACCACCGTATCGCCCGCACCCTGGATCAGGATGCCCGAGGCCGGGCAGGGGGCGAGGAAGCTGAAATCGTACATGTTGGCCGGCGGCGCGACCGAGATGAAGCCGCGAATCTCGGGACGGCGCATGAGGAGCTGCATGCCGACCAGCGCGCCAAAGCTGAACCCCGCAACCCAGGTGGTCGAGGCTTCGGGATGGATCGACTGGACCCAGTCGAGCGCGGCGGCGGCGTCGGAGAGCTCGCCGATCCCGTTGTCGAAGCTGCCCTGGCTGCGGCCCACCCCGCGGAAATTGAAGCGCAGCGTGGCAAAACCGCGGTTCGCAAAGGTCTTGTAGAGCGACTGGGTGATCCGCTCGTTCATCGTGCCCCCGGCCTGCGGGTGCGGGTGGAGGATCATCGCGACCGGTGCGCGCGGGCGGCCTGCGGGCTGGAAACGGCCTTCAAGGCGGCCTTCGGGTCCGGGAAAGATCACTGCGGGCATAGCATTGGTGCCTGTTCTTGCTGGCCCGTGGCGCGGCGTCCGGGGATTTCTCGGATGCCGGACCGCTTTGGACTAGGATCGGGAAGCAGGCGCTATATAGAAACGAGTGACCGAAAAGCAACGATTGCGAACATGCCCGCGGATTTCATCTATCTTGACCACCAGGCGACCACCCCGCTGGCCCCCGAGGCGCGCGCGGCGATGGAGCCGTGGCTGGCGGGGCCGGAGTCCATGGGGTTCGCCAATCCCCACTCGATGCACCGGGCGGGCAGGGCCGCCGCCGCCGCGGTTGAGGTGGCGCGTGAGCAAGTGGCGAGCCTCTTACCCAAGGGCGGTCGGGTCATTTTCACCAGCGGCGCGACCGAGGCGCTCAACCAGGCGATCCGCTCGGTTCCGCGGGGCGGGATCGCCTTTTCGGCGATCGAGCATTCGGCGGTGGTCAACTCCGCGCTGGCACCCGGCGCGGCGGTGCAGGAACTGCCGGTCAGCGCCGACGGGCTGGTCGATCCTGAAGTCGAATTCGCCAAGGACACTGGCCTCGTCGCAGTGATGCAGGTCAACAACGAGATCGGCACGATCCAGCCGGTCGAGCGTCTGGCTGATCGCGCGCACGAAATGGGCGCGCTGTTCCTGTGCGATGCGGTGCAGGGCGCGGGCAAGCTGGCCCCGCCGGCGGGCGCGGACCTGATCGCGGTGACCGCACACAAGCTCTACGGCCCCAAAGGGATCGGCGCGCTGTGGGTGCGTGACGGAGTCAAGCTGGGCGAGCTGATCCACGGCGGCGGGCAGGAAGGGGGCCTGCGTTCGGGCACGCTCAGTCCCGCGCTCTGCGCCGGGTTCGGGGCCGCGGCTGCCTTGGCGAAAGAGCGAATGGAAGTGGATTTCCAGCACTTGTCGGGCCTCGCGGAACTGGCCCGCTCGATCCTTGCGCGCTGGAGCGTCAATGGCAGCGAGACCGCGCGCTGGCCCGGCAACCTCAACTTGCGGCTGGACGGGCTCAACTTCCCGCGCCTGCTCAGCGATTGCCGCCAGATCGCCTTCTCGGCTGGCTCAGCCTGCGGCAGCGGCACCGGCGCGCCCAGCCGGGTGCTCTCGGCAATCGGGCTGGAGGCGAAGGAAGCGCGCAATTCGATCCGGCTGGGGTTCGGGCGCTATACCACGCGGGAAGAGGTCGAAACCGCGTGTCAGGCGATCGAAGCCGCAGCGAAAGCGCAGGGAGTGTAATGGTCAAAGTCCGTTTCATCACCGCTCGCGGCGAAGAGATCGAGGCCGAGGGCCGCCTCGGCGCGCGCCTGCTCGAAGTGGCGCAGGCCGCCGGCATGCCGCTGGAGGGGACTTGCGAGGGCCAGATGGCCTGCTCGACCTGCCACGTGGTCGTCGCAAAGGACTGGTTCGCGCAGCTACCCCGCGCCAGCGAGGACGAAGAAGACATGCTCGACCTCGCCGCCGGAGTCCGCCCGACCAGCCGCCTGGCCTGCCAGATCGAACTGACGGCCGAGTTGGAAGGGCTGGAGGTGCGGATCCCCGGCGAGAGTCACGATATGCAGCGGCGCTAGAGCACGATGATATTGCTTCGAATCGCATAGCCCTTCCCCGTTGGGGAAGGGTTGGGATGGGGGTTCGACGCTGGCGTGGAACCCCCACCCCCGACCCCTCCCCACAGGGGAGGGGAGAACTTTGCATCAACCTAATGGCATCAGACTCTAAGCCAAGAAGCTCAGTTGCCGGGGCTGCCAGTCACGGCCGAAGGTCCGGCGCGCAGTGCGGAATACTTGGCCTCTGCCTGATACATCTTTTCGGTTCCCGCGGCGATCAGTTGCTCTCCTTTGACCCGGTCGGACTCGGCCTGCCGCCGCTGCTCCTCGGCCTTCGCCATGGCATCGCGTGCACGGACCAGCTTCTTTTCGGCGTCGGCTGCCTTGCCAATGCTCTTGTCGATCATGCGCTGACCCTTGGAAACGTCCTTCTTGCCGTCGGACCAGTCCGAGCCATAGTCGGAGATCTGATTGCCGCGCACGGACATCCGCTGGCCGTCATCATTTGGAGTCGCGGCTGAAACTGTACCGATCCCAAACAGCAAAGCAGGTGCCAAGGCGAGTGAGATCATGGCTATTTTCTTCATCTTATATTCCTAATGTCGCAAAGCAATTAGCTTTGATTCTGGCAATTGATGCTCACAATTGTATAAGTCAGCATATTTTATTAATGTTATAACATTGGGATTCTATTTTATAATTCAAGAGGAAAATTTGCGTTTTTACTAAGCATTCCGTCGATAAAATCGAGCGTATTCAAAATTCATTCAGATTCAATCCTGATTTTTGTTGGGAAGTTTGCTCTTACTAACGTCTTGAGCAGGCATCAAAGCGACTGGCGCGGTGCGATCAAACTGGTTGATCCGATGCCAATAACTATTCCCTATGGATAAGGTGCCGGTCTAGCTTGGGAGCGGAATCGCCTGCTGCTAGGGCCTCGCCAGCATGACCACTGATATACCGAGCGATCCCGATCCGTTTGATGCCATCGTTGACGCGCCGTTCGATAGCGCGCTCTCCGAGCGATACCTTGTCTATGCGCTCTCGACGATCACCGCGCGCTCGCTGCCTGACCTTCGCGACGGACTGAAGCCGGTCCACCGCCGCCTGCTGTGGGCGATGCGGCAGTTGAAGCTCAACCCCAACGACGCCTTCAAGAAATCGGCCCGCGTGGTTGGCGACGTGATCGGTAAGTACCACCCGCATGGCGACCAGTCGGTCTATGACGCAATGGTCCGTCTGGCCCAGGATTTCAGCCTGCGCTATCCGCTGGTCGAAGGGCAGGGCAACTTCGGCAATATCGATGGTGATAACGCCGCCGCCTATCGCTATACCGAAGCCCGCCTGACCAAGACCGCGGTGCAGCTGATGGCCGGGCTCGACGAAGGCACGGTCAACTTCATCCCGACCTACAACGGCGAGGAGGAAGAGCCCGAGATCTTCCCCGGGCTGTTCCCCAACCTGCTGGCCAACGGCTCCAGCGGGATTGCTGTGGGCATGGCCACCAACATCCCCAGCCACAATGTCGCCGAGATCATCGACGCGACGCTGCTGCTGATCGACAATCCCACCGCCGAACACGAAGAGCTGATGCAGCACTTCAAGGGCCCGGACTTCGCCACCGGCGGTGTGGTCGTCGAAAGTGCTGCGACGATTTCGAGGGCTTACGAGACTGGCAAGGGTGCGCTGCGCGTGCGCGGGCGGTTTTCAACCGGGCGTGAGGCCGATGGTTCGTGGGAAGAGACCGGGATCGAGCGGCTGGGCGGCGGGCAGTGGCAGTTGGTGATTTCCGAAATCCCCTACCAGCTCGCCAAGGGCAAGCTGATCGAGCAGGTCGCCCAGCTGATCGCCGACAAGAAACTGCCGATCCTGGAAGATGTGCGCGACGAAAGCGACGAGCAGATCCGCATCGTCTTCGTGCCCAAGAGCCGCAACGTCGATCCCGAACTGCTCAAAGAGTCGCTGTTCAAGCTGACTGACCTGGAAACGCGCTTCAACCTCAACCTCAACGTACTCGATGACAAGCGCACGCCCGGGGTGCTGTCGCTGCGGCTGGTGCTGCTCGAATGGGCCAAGAGCCAGATCGACATCCTGCTGCGCCGCACCCGCCACCGGCTGGAGAAGATCGCGGGTCGGCTCGAGCTGCTCGACGGCTATATCATCGCCTACCTCAACCTCGACCGGATCATCGAGATCATCCGCACCGAGGACGAACCCAAGGTGCTGATGATGGAAGAGTTCGGGCTGACCGACCGCCAGGCCGAAGCGATCCTCAACATGCGGCTGCGCTCTTTGCGCAAGCTTGAGGAAATGGAACTGCGGCGCGAACGCGATGACCTGCTGGCCGAGAAGGATGAGCTGGAGAAGCTGCTCGACAGCCCGGCCCGCCAGCGCACCCGATTGAAGCGCGACCTGGCGACATTGCGCAAGGACTACGCCGAAGACACTCCGCTTGGCCGCCGCCGCACCACGATTGCCGAGGCCGCGCCGACGGTTGAATTCTCCATGGACGCGATGATCGAAAAGGCGCCGGTCACGGTGATCCTCTCCGCCAAGGGCTGGATCCGCGGGGCGAGCGGGCATGAGGCGCTCGACAAGGACTTCAAGTTCAAGGAAGGCGATGGCTCGTCTCACGCGCTCCACGCCCAGACCACCGACAAGCTGCTGGTCGCTTGCGACAACGGGCGGTTCTATACGCTGGGGGCGGACAAGCTGCCCTCTGCGCGCGGCTTTGGCGAACCGATCCGGACCATGCTCGATATCGACGCCGGGGCGGAAGTGGTCGCGCTGCTGGTCTATCGCCCCAAGGCGCAGCTGCTGCTGGCCTCAACCGTCGGGCGCGGTTTCGCGGCCGAAGCCGACGAACTGCTCGCCGAAACCCGCAAGGGCCGGGGGGTGATGACCACCAAGCCCGGCGTCAAACTGGCCGTGGTGCGCGAGATTCCGCCCGAGCACGATCACGTCGCGGTGGTGGGCGACAACCGCAAGCTGGTGATCTTCAGCCTTGAGGAAATGCCGATCATGGCCAAGGGCCAGGGTGTGACTCTCCAGCGTTACCGTGACGGCGGCCTTGCCGACGCGACCACGCTCAAGCTGGATGAAGGCCTCAGCTGGAAGATGGGCGGCGAAAGCGGCCGCACGCGGACCGAAAGCGACATGCGGTTGTGGAAGGTTGCGCGGGGAGCGGCGGGCAGGCTGCCGCCGACGGGGTTCCCGCGGGACAACAAGTTCGACTAGGGCACTTCCCGACCATTCTGGGTCATCGTGACGGAGTCTATTATGGTTCAATGCAAGGAAGAATGGCGCAGGAATATGTCGATAT
>PNJT01000063.1 GCA_013822005.1 Novosphingobium sp.
CCCTGCCCCGGCCAGACCACGGTGGAGCCCATGAAATTGCCCGCGCCATCGAACCAGGCCCGTCCCTGACGTCCCCGGCCTGCGCTTTGCCGATCGGCGACCAGCCAGTCGCCCTCGGTCACGCGTTCGTGCGCGGCGATCCGCGCCGCGAGGTCGGCGTTGGTCGAACCGGTTTCTGGAACGGTCTGGATCAAACCGCGACGAACAGCACGCCTGCCGACACCGTCGCCAGCGCGATCAGGCACTTGGTGATCAGGTAACCCAGCGGCGAGATGAACAGCGCGCAGGTGGCCAGCAGCCATTCGTGGACCATGTCGCTCTTGCCGGTGACCTTGCCCGCAGGCTCGTCAAAATACATGATCTTGACGACCTTGAGGTAATAGTAGGCCCCGATCACGCTGGCCGCGATACCAAGGGCAGCGAGCGGGACCATCCCGGCTTCAACCACCGCCTGGAACACCACGAACTTGCCCCAGAAGCCCAGCAGCGGCGGGATCCCCGCCAGGCTGAACATGATCGCGGCCAGTCCCAGCGCCAGCAGCGGCCGGGTGCGCGACAGGCCCGCGATATCGGCGATTGCCTCGACGTAGTTTCCGTCAGCGTCCTTGAGCATCAACACCGCCACGAACCCGCCGATCGTCATCGCGACATAGACCACGAGGTAAAACAGCATCGCCGATGCGCCCGCGGGCGTCGCGGCGGCCAGGCCCAGCAGGATGAAGCCGACGTTGTTGATCGACGAATAGGCCAGCAGGCGCTTGATATTGCCCTGCCCGATCGCGCCCAGCGCGCCGACCACGATCGAGGCAATGGCGGCGAAGATCACGATTTGCTGCCAGGCAGCGGCCTGCGGCCCGAACGCTTCCAGCGAAACGCGCATGGTCAGCGCCAGGGCCGCGACCTTGGGGGCCGAGGCGAAGAATGTGGTAACCGGGGTAGGTGCGCCCTCGTAAACGTCGGGGGTCCACATGTGGAACGGCACCGCGCTGATCTTGAAGGCGAGGCCCGCCAGAACGAAAGTCAACCCGAACAGCGCGCCCTTGGACACCGTGCCCTCAGCCAGCGCTGCGGCGATCCCGGCATAGTCGGTGGTGCCGGTGAAGCCATAGGTCAGGCTCATCCCGAACAGCAGGATCCCGCTGGCCAGCGCGCCCAGTACGAAGTACTTGAGCCCCGCTTCGGCCGAACGCTGGTCCGGTTTGAGGAAAGCAGCCAGCACATAGGCAGCGAGCGAGTTGAGCTCGAGCCCCATGTACAGCGTCAGCAGGTCTTGCGCTGAGACCATGATCCCCATGCCCAGCACCGCGAACAGCACCAGCACGGGATATTCGGGGCGATAGGCGCGGTGCTTTTCAAAGAAGGCGGGCGCAACCAGCAGCGATGCACCGGCTGCGGCATAGATCAGCAGCTTGGCAAAGGCCGCAAAGGCATCGCCGCTGAACAGCCCGCCAAAGGCCGAGGCGGCATCGCCGCGCACGCCCTCGAACAGCACCGGCGCGGTCATCACCGCGGCGACGAACAACGTCAGCACCGCCAGCCAGGTCACCGCGCGCGCATCGCGGCGGGTCTGGCCCCAGGCCGAGGCGACCAAGAGGACGATTGCCGAGAGGCTCAGCAGTTGTTCGGGCGCAGCGATGCGCAGTGACTGAAGCAGGTCCATCAGTGCGCCCCCCCGTGCTGGGCATGATCTTGGCGGGCCGCGGGCTTTCCTGCGGTCAGCTGGGCATCACCGGTCGGCTTGGCGGCGGCAAGCCGGGTTTCGACATAGCGGATATCGCCTCGCATCGGGGCCAGGAATGTCTCCGGATAGACCCCCATCCACAGCACCGCGGCCGCGATCGGGGCAAGCATGGCCCATTCGCGCAAGTTGAGGTCGGGCATAGCGGCGGCATCGGCGTTCTTGTGGTCGCCGAAGCAGATCCGGCGGTAGAGGTAGAGCATGTAGCCCGCCCCCAGGATGATGCCAGTCGCGGCCACGAAGGCGACCAGGCTGGACTGCTGATAGATCCCCGCAAGCGCCAGGAATTCACCCACGAAGCCGCCGGTGGCGGGCAGGCCAATCGAGGCCATGGTGAACAGCATGAAGAACAGCGCGTACTTGGGCATGTTGATCGACAGGCCGCCGTAACGCTCGATCTCACGCGTATGCAGCCGGTCGTAGATCACCCCAACACACAGGAACAGCGCGCCCGACACCAGCCCGTGGCTGAGCATCACGATCATCGCGCCTTCTAGGCCCTGTGTGTTGAAAGCGAATAGCCCGACCGTGACGATCGCCATGTGCGCGACCGAGGAATAGGCGATCAGCTTCTTCATGTCGTGCTGGACCAGCGCGATCAGCGAAGTGACCACCACCGCGATCATCGACAGCCAGTAAACCAGCCAGACAAAATCGGCGCTGGCTTGCGGGAACATCGGCAGCGAGAAGCGGATGAAACCGTAGCCACCCATCTTGAGCAGCACCCCGGCCAGGATCACCGACCCGGCGGTGGGTGCCTGCACGTGCGCATCGGGCAGCCAGGTGTGGACCGGCCACATCGGCATTTTCACTGCAAAGCTGGCGAAAAAGGCCAGCCACAGCCACTGCTGGGCATCGACCGGGAAGTCATAGGCCATCAGCGCCGGGATGTCGGTAGTGCCGGCTTCCTGCACCATCCAGATCATCGCGATCAGCATCAAGACCGAGCCGAGCAGGGTGTAGAGGAAGAACTTGTAGCTGGCGTAGATCCGCTCAGCCCCGCCCCAGACGCCAATGATCAGGTACATCGGGATCAGCCCGGCTTCGAAGAAGATGTAGAACAGGAACAGGTCCTGTGCCGCGAAGACGCCGATCATCAGCGTTTCCATCACCAGGAAAGCGGCCATATATTCGCCGACGCGCTTTTCGATTCCCTGGCTGGCCAGGATGCAGATCGGCATCAGGAACACCGACAGCATGATCAGCAGCAGCGCGATCCCGTCGATTCCCAGCTTCCAGGCAAAGCCCGAGAACAGCTCTTTGCTCTCCTGAAACTGCCACTGCGCGCCGCCGACATCGAACTGGCACCACAGCACTACGCCCAGCACGAAGTTGGCCAGCGTCGCGGCCAGGGCCACGGTGCGCGCCATCTGGGCATTGACCAGCAGGCAGATGAAGGCGGCCACCAGCGGCACGGCCAGCATCAGCGAAAGGATGGGAAAGCCCAGCATATCAGTGCACCAGAACCCAGGTGATCGCGGCGGTCAGGCCCAGCAGCATGACCAGTGCGTAGGAATAGAGGAAGCCCGTCTGGAGCTTGCTGGCAAGGCGGCTGCCCTGCGCAACGACCCAGGCCGAACCGTTGGGGCCGAAGCGGTCGATCACGCCGATGTCGCCCAGCTTCCAGAATTTGTCCCCCAGCCAGAAGCCGGGACGGACGAAGATCCGGTCGTAAAGCTCGTCGAAGAACCACTTGTTATAGACGAAGGTGTAGATCGGCTTGATCGCGCCTGCGAACTTCGCCGGGAAGCCGGGATTGGCGATATAGCCGTACCAGGCAATTCCCAGACCGGTGATCATCACGCCGAACGGTGCCCACTTCACCCAGGTCGGCACTCCGTGCATGCGGTGGATCAGCTCTTCGCTGAAGGTTACGCTGCCTTGCCAGAAATAGCCGGTGCCCGCGCTGATGAATTCGTGGTGGAACAGAAACCCCGAGATCACCGCGCCCAGGCTGAGCAGACCCAGCGGGATCAACATCGACAGCGGGCTTTCGTGCGGGTGATAGCCAGCGGTGCCATCCGCGCCATGTGCATGGCCGTGGCCGTGATGATGGTCATGCACCGCACGCTGCACATGCTCCGACTGGTCCCAGCGCGGCTTGCCCCAGAAGGTCAGGAACATCAGCCGCCACGAATAGAAGCTGGTCAGCAGAGCCGCGATGATCCCCATCCAGAAGCCGAAACTGCCCGCCACTGAATGGCTGGCATAGGCCGCCTCAAGGATCGAATCCTTCGAATAGAACCCCGCCAAGCCCACCACATCGACAATCCCAACCCCGGTGATGGCCAGGGTCCCGGCCATCATCGCCCAGAAGGTCAGCGGGATGTGCTTCCTGAGGCCGCCATAGAAACGCATGTCCTGCTCGTGGTGCATCGCGTGGATCACGCTGCCCGCGCCCAGGAACAGCAGCGCCTTGAAAAAGGCGTGGGTGAACAGATGGAACATCGCCGCGCCCGGCGCGCCAACACCTGCTGCAACAAACATGTAGCCCAGCTGGCTACAGGTCGAATAGGCGATCACCCGTTTAATGTCCCACTGGGTGGTACCAATCGTCGCCGCGAACAACAGCGTTGCCGCACCAACATAGGTCACCACGTCCATCGCCACCGGGCTGGTCTGGAACATCGGCGAAAGGCGGCAAACCATGAACACGCCCGCGGTCACCATGGTCGCGGCGTGGATCAGCGCGGAAACCGGGGTCGGGCCTTCCATCGCGTCGGGAAGCCAGGTGTGCAGCCCCAGCTGCGCCGACTTGCCCATCGCGCCGATGAACAGGAGGATGGACAGGATCGTCATCGTGTCCCATTCGCCGCCCAGGAAGTGGATCGTCGATCCGGCCATTGCCGGCGCGCGGACCAGAATTTCGGGGATCGAGACGGTGTTGAACACCAGGAAAGTTCCGAAGATCCCCAGCATGAAGCCCAGATCGCCCACGCGGTTGACCACGAAGGCCTTGATCGCGGCGGCGCTGGCGCTGGGCTTCTTGAACCAGAACCCGATCAGCAGGTACGAGGCGAGCCCCACCCCTTCCCAGCCAAAAAACATCTGGACCAGGTTGTCGGCGGTCACCAGCATCAGCATGGCGAACGTGAACAGGCTGAGATAGGCGAAGAACCGCGGCTGATCCGGGTCTTCGTCCATGTAACCCCAGCTATAGAGGTGGACCAGCGCCGATACCGTAGTCACCACCACCAGCATGATCGCGGTCAGCGTATCGACGCGGAAGGCCCAGTCAAACTTGAGGCTGCCGGACTGCACCCATTGCAGCACCGAAACGGTATACTCGTGGCTCAGCCCGGCGACAAAACCGAGGAAGATCGGCCAGCTGAGGCCGCAGGCCAGGAACAGCGCACCGGTGGTCAGGGTCTTGACCGCGGTGTTGCCCAGCGCGCGGTTGCCCAGCCCGCCGATGATCGCGGCCAGCAGCGGCAGGAAAACGATGAGGAGGATCGGATCCACTTGGTCTTACCCCTTCATCTGGCTGACATCGTCAACCGCGATTGTCCCGCGGTCGCGGAAATAGAGCACCAGGATGGCCAGACCGATCGCCGCTTCACCAGCGGCCACGGTCAGCACGAACATGGCAAAGACCTGCCCGGTCAGATCGCCCAGGAAGGCGCTGAAGGCGACCAGGTTGATGTTCACCGCCAGCAGGATCAGCTCGATCGCCATCAGGATGACGATCACATTCTTGCGGTTGAGGAAGATCCCCAGCACGCCCAGCACGAACAGGATCGAGCTGACCGTGACATAGTGTTCGATGCCGATGGTCATTGACCGACCTCCCCGAATTCCAAATCCAAGTCCCGTTCGCATCGAGCGAAGTCGAGATACCGCGTGCAAGGTGTCTCGACTTCGCTCGACACGAACGGGCGTGGGTGTGTGAAACAGCCGCTCACAGCTTTACCCCCTTGCCCACTTCCGGCGAAACATTGACCGTCGCCTCATCCGGGCGGCGGGCGTTCTGGCGGCTGATGATCTGTCCGCGCACGCCGCCGCGCTTGCGGTGGGTCAGCACGATCGCGCCGACCATCGCGACCAGCAGCAGGATCCCGGCAACTTCGAACAGGAACAGGTACTTGCTGTAGAGCAGCAGGCCCACCGCCTCGATATTGCTCGTGTCCGCAGGAACCGCGGCGCTGCCATCGGCCACGCCCAGCTTGATCCCGCCCTCACCAATCGCGCCCAGCCCGATCAGCACTTCGGCCAGCAGGACCGCTGCCAACAGCAGCCCAAGCGGGAAGTGCTTGATGAACCCGGCGCGCAGCTCGCTGAAATCGATGTTGAGCATCATTACCACGAACAGGAACAGCACCGCCACCGCGCCGACGTAAACGATCACCAGCAGCATCGCGATAAACTCGGCGCCCAGCAGCACCATCAGCCCGGCGGCGTTGAAGAAGGCCATGATCAGCCACAGCACCGAATGCACCGGATTGCGGGCCGAAATGACCATCGCGCCCGACAGGATCGTCAGAAGGGCGAAGAGGTAGAAGGAGAGCACTGTAATCATCTCACCACCCTCCGTTCGCATCGAGCGAAGTCGAGATGCCGCGCACTGGTGTCTCGACTTCGCTCGACACGAACGGGCTTTGGGTATGGGGTCCAATCATCGCGCGGCCCCTATCGATACGGCGCATCGGCTTCAAGGTTCGCGGCAATCGCCCGCTCCCACTTGTCCCCGTTCGCCAGCAGTTTGGCCTTGTCGTAAAGCAGCTCTTCGCGCGTTTCGGTCGCGTATTCGAAGTTCGGCCCCTCGACGATGGCATCGACCGGGCAGGCTTCCTGGCAGAAACCGCAGTAGATGCATTTGGTCATGTCGATATCATAGCGCGTGGTGCGGCGCGAACCGTCATCCCGAGGCTCAGCCTCGATCGTGATCGCCTGCGCCGGGCAAACCGCCTCGCACAGCTTGCAGGCAATGCAGCGTTCCTCGCCATTGGCATAGCGCCGCAGCGCATGCTCACCGCGGAAGCGCGGCGACAGCGGGTTCTTCTCGAACGGATAGTTGATCGTCGCCTTGGGCCTGAAGAAATACCGCAGGGTCAGGAGGTGCGCTTTCACGAACTCCCACAGGGTGAACGATTTGATGAGTTGGGCGGCGGTCATTTGCTTGCAGTCCTGACAGGCGGCGAGACACGATATTGCTCAGAGAAAATGCACTGACCCGAGAACTGGAGTTCGTCCGTCCAATCACCATCTCGGCGAGCAAATACCTCGAGGAGACCTGAACGGGATTCGCTGTGGACGAGCATTTTCAAACGCACATCCTTGTCGTTCTGACGACCGATCTTCGCGTACACTCCGGTCAAACCTTCATCGGAATGGAACTCAGCAATCCCGTCAAAGAATGCGACGTCAAATTTCGAGTCCTTAAGTCCGTCAAAGTCCAGATCGACAATCGTAACCGAGAAAAAGGATTCGTCCTTCGGAAGCACTGGCGCTTCACCCAGCTGCAACTTTAGCTTAAACCGAGCAGGTTCCCTGGCGGGCGCACCTGCCGATTGTCCATCCGCTGCGAAAGCCTGACAATCTGCCGTCAACACAGGTTTTGAATCTGCATGAAGGCCAATTGCAGGCTGTGCGGCCTGAGCAGCGAGCACAAAGAGAGCTGAAACAGTGCTCACGCCCCCTGCCTCCACATCAGCCAGCCGCTCACCAGCACAACGAACAGCAACGAAACCGGCAGGAACACTTTCCAGCCAAGCCGCATCAGCTGGTCATAGCGGTAGCGCGGGACGGTCGCCTTGACCCATGAGAAGATGAAGAAGAACAGGAAGATCTTGCCGAACAACCAGACCCATCCCGGGATCCAATAGAGCGGCGCCCACTCGATCGGGGGCAGCCATCCGCCCCAGAACAGCGTGGCGTTGAGTGCGCACATCAGCAGCACGTTGGCATATTCGCCCAGCCAGTAGAGCGCGAAGCTCATCGAGCTATATTCGGTCTGGTACCCGGCGACGAGCTCGCTTTCGGCCTCGGTCAGGTCGAACGGGGCGCGCTGGGTTTCGGCCATGCCGCTGATCAGGAACATCACCGCCATCGGGAACAGCAGCGGGTTGAAGCCATAGCCGTTGAACACACCGAACATGTGCTCGCGCTGGCCCAGCACGATGCCGTTCATGTTGAAGGTGCCGGCGTACATCACCACGCAGACCAGAATGAACCCGATCGAGACTTCATAGGAAATCATCTGCGCCGAGGCGCGCATTGCCGAGAAGAACGGGTACTTCGAATTCGACGACCAGCCCGCGATGATCGTGCCGTAAACCCCCAGCGAGGAGATCGCGAGGATGTAGAGCAGCCCGACATTGATATCGGCCAGGATCGCGCGGCCATTGAACGGGATCACCGCCCAGGCCATCAGCGCGACGGTAAAGGTGATGATCGGGGCGAGCAGGAACAACACTTTGTTGGACGCGCTGGGCACGATGGTTTCTTGCAAGAACACCTTCAGCCCGTCGGCAAAGCTTTGCAGCAAGCCCCATGGCCCGACCACGTTCGGCCCCCGCCGCAGCGCAATCGCCGCCCAGATCTTGCGGTCGACATAGATGATCATCGCCACGCTGAGCATCAGCGGCAGCGCGATCAGCAGGATGCCTGAGATCGTTGCGATGAACCACGACCATTCGTAGGGCAGCCATTGGGAGAAGAACTCAGTCACTGGAGAGCTCCCCCCTTACCTTCATCGTCACCCCGGACTTGATCCGGGGTCCCGCTGCCTTGTCCAACGGTGCGTCCCAACGATACCTCGCAGAAGAAAAGCGGGACCCCGGCCTTCGCCGGGGTGACGAGGCTGGTTTGGAAGGCTTGCAACTGGATCATTCCGCGGCCTCCGCGAACGTCTCACCGTGCAGCAGCTCGGCCGAGCAGCGCTGCATGGTCACGCTGGCGCGGGCGATCGGGTTGGTGAGGTAGAAGTCCTTGATCGGGTAGGCTTCGATCTTGCCTTTCGCCCCGGCTTTGCCTTTCGGCAGCGCCCCGTAATCGGCGAGGCCTTCGCGGCCCAGTGCAGGGACAGCTTTGGCCATGGCGGAGCGCAGCGCATCGAAGCTGTCAAAGCCCACCGAAACGCCCAGCGCGTCAGCCATGGCGCGCAGGATCGTCCAGTCCTCACGCGCGTCGCCGGGAGCGAACACGGCCTTGTCGGCCCATTGCACCCGGCCTTCGGTGTTGACGTAAGTGCCCGGCTTTTCGCTGAAAGCGGCGGCGGGCAGGATCACATCGGCGGCATGCGCGCCCTTGTCACCGTGGTGGCCCACATAGACGATCATCGAGCCCGCGAACTTGGTGTAGTCCACCTCGTCCGCGCCCAATGAAATCAGCATCTTGGGCTTGGCCTTGACCAGGTCGGCGATGCCGCCCTTTTGCGCATAGCCCAGCATCAATCCGCCCATGCGAGCAGCGGCCATATGGAGCACGTTGAAGCCGTTCCACCCATCCCGCACCAGCTTGTATTTGGTCGCCAGCGCCAGGCAGGCATCGAGCGCGCCCTTGCCCAGCCCGGCCCCGCCAAGGATCAGCGCAGGCCGTGCCGCGCCCTTGAGGGCGGCTTCGGCTTCGGCCTGAAGCTTGTCGATCACCGCCAGGTCAAGCCCAAGGAAAGTCGTCGGCACGGTGGTTTCCCATTCCGGCCCGACCACGAACAGCTTAGCCCCGCGCTTGGCCGCCTTGCGCAGGCGGCTCTGCACCAGTGGGGCTTCCCAGCGAACCTGGCTGCCGACGATCAGGATCGCATCGGCTTCCTCGATCCCCGCAAGGCCCGAATTGAAATTCACCGCGGCGAGGTTCGAGCAGTCGTAGTCGAGCCCAGTCTGACGGCCTTCGAGCAGGTCCGAACCGAGCGCGCCTGCCAATGCCTTGGCCGCAAACATCGTTTCGCAATCGACCATGTCGCCCGCGACCACCGCGACCGACTTGCCCGGATTAATCTTGGCGACAGCCGCAAAGGCCTCTTCCCAGGTCGCTGCCACCAGCTTGCCATCGCGGCGCAACCAGGGCTTGTCGAGTCGGCGGCGGGTCAGGCCATCGACCTGGTAGCGCGCCTTGTCAGAGATCCACTCCTCGTTCACGTCATCGTTGACGCGCGGCAGGATCCGCAGCACTTCGCGCCCGCGGCTGTCGAGGCGAATGTTGGCCCCGCACGCGTCCGACACGTCGATCGACAGCGTCTTCTTGAGCTCCCACGGCCGCGCCTCAAAGGCATAGGGCCGCGAAGTCAGCGCGCCAACCGGGCAGAGGTCGATCACATTGGCACTCATCTCGTGGCTCGACGCCTTTTCGAGATAGGTCGTGATCTGCATGTTCTCGCCGCGATAGAGCGCGCCGATTTCGTCCACGCCCGCGATCTCCTCGCTGAAGCGCACGCAGCGGGTACACTGGATGCAGCGGGTCATCACGGTCTTGATCAGCGGACCCATGTACTTCTCGGTCACCGCGCGCTTGGGCTCGTGATAGCGACTCGCGCCGCGGCCATAGGCGACCGACTGGTCCTGCAAGTCGCACTCACCACCCTGATCGCAAATCGGGCAATCGAGCGGGTGGTTGATGAGCAGAAACTCCATCACCCCTTCGCGCGCGCGTCTGACCATCTCGCTGTCGGTGCGGATGTCCTGGCCCTCGGCAGCCGGCAGCGCACAAGACGCCTGCGGCTTGGGCGGACCCGGCTTCACTTCGACCAGGCACATCCGGCAATTGCCGGCGATGCTGAGGCGCTCGTGGTAGCAGAACCGCGGGATTTCCTTGCCGGCCAGCTCGCAGGCCTGCAGCACGGTAGCGCCCTGCGGGACTTCGAGTTCGAGGCCATCTACGGTGACTTTAGGCATGGGTCTGCCCCTCAAAAACTACATCGTCGCCCCGGACTTGATCCGGGGCTTGGCTGCCTTCTCCAACGCTGCGGCGTGAGGAGAGGTTGCAAAGAAAAGCCTTGCCCCGTGTCAAGCACGGGGTGACGGTGGTGGTTGGAGCTAAGCGGTTGATCACTCCGCCGCCTCCCGCACGTTCTCGGCGATCCGCTTTTCCAGCTCGGGTCGGAAGTGGCGGATCAGGCCCTGGATTGGCCAGGCGGCGGCGTCGCCCAGCGCGCAGATGGTGTGGCCTTCGACCTGCTTGGTGACGTTCCACAGCATGTCGATCTCTTCCACATCAGCATCGCCGGTGCGCAGGCGTTCCATCACGCGCCACATCCACCCGGTGCCTTCGCGGCAGGGGGTGCACTGGCCGCAGCTTTCGTGCTTGTAGAAGTAGCTGAGGCGGCTGATCGCGCGGACGATGTCGGTGCTTTTGTCCATCACGATCACGGCTGCGGTGCCCAGGCCCGATCCGAGCTCCTTGCAGCCGTCAAAGTCCATGATCATGTCAGGGCACATGGAGCCCGGCACCAGCGGCACCGAGGAGCCGCCGGGGATCACCGCCAGCAGATTGTCCCACCCGCCGCGAATTCCGCCGCAGTGCTTTTCGATCAGTTCGCGGAACGGGATGCTCATCGCTTCCTCGACCACGCAGGGCTTTTCGACGTGTCCAGAGATCTGGAACAGCTTGGTGCCCTTGTTGTTGTCGCGCCCGAACGAGCTGAACCACCCTGCCCCGCGCCGCATGATCGTGGGGGCGACGGCGATCGATTCAACATTGTTGACCGTGGTCGGGCAGCCATAGAGCCCGGCGCCGGCCGGGAACGGCGGCTTGAGGCGCGGCTGGCCCTTCTTGCCTTCCAGGCTTTCGATCATCGCGGTTTCTTCGCCGCAGATATAGGCGCCCGCGCCGCGGTGCACGAAGACGTCGAAATCGTAGCCAGACTTGCAGGCATTCTTGCCGATCAGCCCGGCGTCATAGGCTTCCTGAACCGCGGCAAACATCACCTCGGCCTCACGGATATATTCGCCGCGAATGTAGATATAGGCGGCGCGCGCGCCCATCGCGAACCCGGCGACCAGCGCGCCTTCGATCAGCTTGTGCGGATCGTGGCGGATGATTTCGCGGTCCTTGCAGCTGCCGGGTTCGCTCTCGTCGGCGTTGATCACCAGGAAGCTCGGCCGCGCCGGGTTCGGCTCCTTGGGCATGAACGACCACTTGAGCCCGGTCGGGAACCCCGCCCCGCCCCGCCCGCGCAGGCCGCTGACCTTGATTGCCTCAACAATCGCATCGCGGCCCTTGGCCAGGATCGCCTTGGTATTGTCCCAGTCCCCCCGCTTGCGCGCAGCGGCGAGTTGCCAAGGCTGGTAGCCGTAGAGGTTGGTGAAGATGCGGTCTTTGTCAGCGAGCATTGCGATTGCTCCACCGGCGGAATGCTCCAAAGAGCAGAATTATCACGTTCAGCATGAACCCAAGGCCCACAGCACGGTCAATCGAAGTTGGACCTGTTGTGAACTTGATGTATCCGACCACCGCCATCGTTACGGTTCCGGCAACCAAGAACAATGCCACCATAACAATCGTTAGCCGTTGTCCTGGGTCGCGATCTGCCCACCGAAGTTTGGTTTCCATCACCAGTCCCCCCGGTAATCGTGGTTGGCCTTGACCATCTCTTTGAGCGTGGTCGGCCCGCCCAGCGGCTCAACCGTGTGGCGGCCCGGTTCCTGCGTCCCGGCCTTGGGGCTCTTGCCCGCGGCCAGCGCGTCGAGCACGGTATCGAGCCGGTCGGCGGTCAGGTCTTCGTAGTTGTCGTCGTTGATCTGGACCATCGGGGCCGAGGCGCAGTTGCCCATGCATTCGACTTCGGTCAGCGTCCATAGTCCGTCATCGGTGGTGTGGCCCTTGGCCATGCCGCGCTTTTTACAGGCGGCCATGATATCGTCCGAGCCGCGCAGCATGCACGGCGTGGTGCCGCAGACCTGGACGTGGAACCTGCCCACCGGAACCAGATTGTACATGGTATAGAAGCTCGCGACCTCGACCACGCGGATCACCGGCATGTCGAGATAAGCCGCGACATATTCCATCACCGGGATCGGCAGCCAGCCTTGGGTTCCGGTCTCCTCACCAACCTGGCGCTGGGCCAGATCGAGCAGCGGCATAACCGCCGAGCGCTG
>PNJT01000064.1 GCA_013822005.1 Novosphingobium sp.
CGCAGTGTCCGAGCTGGAATCGGCCCGCGGCGAGGCAATGGTCGCGCTGACTGAGCTGGACCTGCTGTTCAACGAAGCGGTGCTGGCGGGGCAGGATGCCAGCGCGATCGGCGCGGCCCGCGATACGGTGGTGGGGATCATCGGTTACGAGGACCGGGTGCTGGGCGAACTTAGGTCGAAACTCGGAAGCTAGTCCCAGCGCGCCAGATCGGCAAAATCCTGCTCGCGCGGTTCGATCCAGGTCCAGACCCCGCCGCACTGCTCGCGCTTCCAGAACCACGACTGGCTCTTGAGGTGGTCCATCGCATAGTCGACCGCGGCAAGGGCATCGCGGCGATGACACGCCGCGGCGGCGACCAGCACGATCGGATCGAGCGGTGCCATCTGCCCGGTGCGGTGAACGATGAGCAAGCCTTCAAGTTGCCACCGCGCCTGCGTAGTGCGCGCCAGGTCCTGCATGCCGGGCAGCGTCAGCGGGCCATAGTGGCGCAGCTCAAGGCACTCCACACCATCGCCCGCACGGACTTGTCCCAGAAAGCTGGCGATCCCGCCCGCTCCGCCATGCGCAGCGGCAAAGGCGGCCAATTCCACTGCCGGATCGAACGGAGCATCGAGCAGCCGGACATCCACCAGACTAGCCCCCGCTGGATCCCCTGGCATGTCAGCCTCCGCTGACGGGCGGCAGGAAGGCCAGTTCGTCGCCCTCGCCCAGCACGATCCCGCCGCGGTTCGCGAGCAGCGCGCCGTTGAGCGCGATCCGCACCCGCTCGCCCAGCAGGGCTACCGCAAGGTCCGGCTCCAGGCGGCCAGCACTGCTTCCAGCGGACCCGCAGGCACTTCGCGCTCGCCCGCTCCGGCCAGGTCTTCGAGCCGGCCAAGGAACACCAGCCGCGCGCTCATCCCCCGGTGGCCGACATGTGCCGGGCCAGCGCGGGCGCGGCACCGAGCTGGTCGATGACGAAATGGTGACGCTCGGGCTTGATCCGCATCGCCTGGTCGAGCGCCGCGCTGAGCGCCGCATCGGGATTGTCCCCGCGCAGCGCGGCGCGCAGATCGACCTGTTCCGTGCCGCCGAGGCAGGCATAGAGCTGCCCGGTCGCGGTCACTCGCACACGGTTGCAGCCTTCGCAGAAATTGCCGGTCAGCGGGGTGATGAAGCCTAACCTTCCCCCCGTCTCGGCCACATCGACATAGCGCGCCGGACCGCCGCTGCGGTGCGGACTGGGGGTCAGGGTGTAGCGTGCTTCCAGATCCTCGCGGACCGCGCTGAGCGGCAGGTACTGGTCGAACCGGTCACCCTCGACCTCGCCCAGCGGCATGACTTCGATCAGGGTCAGCTCCATCCCCTGCCCGTGCGCCCATTCGACCAGCGCGGGGATCTCCGCCTCGTTAACGCCCTTGAGCGCCACGGCGTTAAGCTTGACCGCGAGGCCGGCGGCCTGCGCTGCGGCGATCCCCTCGAGCACTTGCGGCAGGCTGTCACGCCGGGTCAGTTGGGCAAAAGTCGCGCGATCGAGCGTATCGAGCGAAACGTTCACCCGCCGCACACCGGCCACGTACAAATCGTCGGCGTGCTGCGCCAGCTGGGTGGCATTGGTGGTCAGCGTCAGCTCTTCGAGGCCCTGCCCCAGGTTGCGTCCCAGCGCGCGGACCAGTTCGATCATGTCGCGCCGCACCAGGGGTTCCCCGCCGGTCAGGCGGATCTTGGTCACCCCGCGCTCGATGAAGCCCAGTGCCAGCTTGTGCAGCTCTTCCAGGCTCAGCACTTCCTTGCGCGGCAGGAAGGTCTGGCGTTCGGGCATGCAATAGGTACAGCGCAAGTCGCAGCGGTCGGTCACCGACAGCCGCAGGTAAGTGATCGTGCGGCCAAACTGGTCGATCAGGGGGCGGGTGCTGCTCATGATGCTTCTGCTACCATTCCAGCTTGGTCGATTGCCAGCAGCTGGCCGGTAATGCCTTGACAATTGTCAAGCAACGCCAGGGCCGCAGCCTCGCCCGCCACACTGTCACAAGCCAGCGCATTGATCCGCCGCGGAGCCAGCTCGCGGGCCAGCTCCTGCACCGCCGCCAGCCGCCAGCCGCGATGACTGTGATCGGCGGGCGGGAAGACCAGCACCGCGCTTTCATCCTGCGACGCGGCCAGCTGGCTGCGAATTCGCGGCAGCCATTCGGCATGGAACGCGGCGGCGGCATCGAGCGGGGCCGCGGGCAGAGCGGTGACGCGCACCGTGGCCATCAGCGCCGCTCGCGCCTCAGCGTTATGCCGATCTGCTCACCATTTTCGGCAATCGCCAGCTTGACGATCTTGACCGTCACCACCTCAACCCGCTCGTCCTGCACGAACAGCGTGTCGCAGACATGTTCGGCCACGGCCTCGATCAGCTTGAAATGAACGCCCTCGGGCAAGGCCCCCGAAGCCGCGAACTTGAGGTCCATGTAATTCTTGCTGGCATCGAGCGGGGTATCGGGCTCGTAACGCGGCTGGGGTTTGAGCTGGACCGTGATGGTGAAGCGCAGCGGCTGGGGCCGGCCGGTTTCTTCCGAATAGATCCCGGTCAGCACGTCATGCTCAAAATCGGCGACTTCAAGAATCAGGGTATCGACCATCGCTCAGGCGTTGCTCCAGCGCGCAAAGATCGCGGTCGGCAGCAGGCGCCCGTCCGGCCCCTCCTCGCGCACCGCCAGGTCGCCATGCTCCAATTTGCCGGGCAGGTCGCGGAAAATCTCGTCCATTAGCCCGATCAATGCCAATGATGACATCCGCACCGCATAGACGGTGAGGAACAGGAACCGGCTGTCGGCATCGAGCAATTGGCGGCAATCGGCCAGCAGGCGCGGCAAGTGCTCTTCCAGCCGCCAGACCTCGCCCTCGGGCCCGCGCCCGAACTTGGGCGGATCGAGGATGATCCCGTCATAGCGCCGTTCGCGCCGCACTTCGCGCGCGGTGAACTTGGCCGCATCGTCAACGATCCAGCGCACCGGGCGGGTGCCGATCCCGGCCAGTTCGGCATTGGCGCGGGCCTGGGCGACCGATTTCTTGCTGGCATCGACGTGAGTGACCGGCCCGAAAGCCGAAAGCGCCTGGGTGCCGACCCCGGTATAGCCGAACAGGTTGAGCGAACTGAATTCCTCCCCGGCACGGGGAGGGGGAGCCGAGCGTGGCGCGTGACGCGCGAGGGCCGCAGAATGGTGGAGGGGCACAGGCGGGTTTTCCTGAAGGTGCTGGCCAGCGGGGTTGGGAGAACCCGCCTGTGCCCCTCCACCAGCTTCGCTGGTCCCCCTCCCCGTTCCGGGGAGGAATTGTTCTGCCATCCAGTCCCACACCGGGGCCATATCGGGAAAGAAGCCAAGGTGCCGAAACGGGGTGCACTGCGCGGTGAACTTGCACTCGCCGCGGCTCAGCGGCCAGCCATCGCGGGGAACTTCGCGGGAACCATAGGCCCAGCGCCCGCCGCCGTCCTCGTCCGACCCAGGCACGAACTCGCCGTCGGCCGGCCAGCGTTCCATCCGCGGGGTCCACATCGCCTGCGGTTCGGGGCGGATGAAGCTGTAGGGCCCGTAACGCTCGTACTTGCGGCCATGGCCGCTATCGACCAGGCCATAGTCGGCCCAGCCCGCGCCGGTCATCACGACCGGCGGCAGGACCAGCTCAGCCACGCGGCACCGCGTGCTCGGCGACATAGTCGGCAATCGCGTCGTAATCGCCCGGAAGCTCGACCAGCCGCTCCTCGCGCTCGAACAGATCGCCGATCCGCGCGGGCAGGCTGGGGCGCTGACCCGTAGCGCGTTCGACCGCATCGCGGAACTTGGCCGGGTGCGCGGTTGCCAGGGTCACCACCGGCACGTCGCGCGGCAGGCCGGCCTCGCGGGCAGCATGGAGCCCGATCGCGGTGTGCGGATCGAGCAATTCGCCGCAGTGTTCATAAGCCCAGCGGATCGCGCGGGACATGTCGTTCGCATCAGCCCGCGCGCTGGAGAACAGCTTGGCCGCGCCTTCGCGTTGCTGGTTGGTCAGCTTCATGGCCCTGGTCCTTTCGAACCCCGCCATCTGCGCAGCCAGCGCCGCTCCATCGCGCCCGCCAAGGTCGAACAGCAGGCGTTCGAAATTGGACGAGACCTGGATATCCATCGAGGGCGCGGCGGTGGGGGTGACCGTCCCGGCCGAATAGTCCCCGGTGGAGAGCGCGCGGTGGAGGATATCGTTGATATTGGTCGCGACGATCAGCCGCGCCACTGGCAGCCCCATCTGTGCAGCCACATAGCCCGCAAAGACATCGCCGAAGTTCCCGGTCGGCACCGCAAAGGCCACTTCACGCTCCGGTGCGCCCAGTTGCAGGCCGGCGGCGAAGTAATAGACCACCTGCGCCATCAGCCGCGCCCAGTTGATCGAATTGACCGCGCCGATCGCAAAGCGGCTGGTCATCGCCGTATCGCCGAACATCCGCTTCACCATTGCCTGGGCATCGTCGAACGTGCCCTGGATCGCGATGTTGTGGACGTTGGGGGCCAGGACCGTGGTCATCTGCCGGCGCTGGACATCGCTGACCCGGCCGAGCGGGTGGAGCATGAACACATCGACCCGCGAACGGCCCGCCACGGCATCGATCGCCGCCGATCCGGTATCGCCCGAAGTGGCCCCGACAATCGTCAGCGGATCGCCGCCGCGCCCCAGGAACTCTTCGAACAGCAGCCCCAGCATCTGCAGGGCCACGTCCTTGAAGGCCAGCGTGGGGCCGTGGAACAGCTCGAGCAGCCATTGCTGCTCGTCGAGCTGCCTCAGCGGGGTCACCGCCTTGTGCGCGAAGCGACCATAGGCCTGAGTGGTCAGTTCAAGCAGGCGATCGTAAGTCAGGCTGTCACCCACAAACGGCGCCATGACTTTGGCGGCCAACTCGGCGTAGGGGAGCCCGGCCATCTTGGCGATCTCTTCATGGGAGAAACGCGGCCACTCGCGCGGCAGATAGAGCCCGCCGTCGCTGGCGAGGCCCGCCAGCGTCGCGCCTTCGAAGTCCAGCGCCGGAGCGCTGCCACGGGTGGAGATATAGTCCATCGCTGGGCGCGTTAGCCGTCCGCCGCGCAATTGAAAACCCTGCGCGGGCGTGCGCCCTTATCGAAAATTGCTATGCGGCGAGCCGCTTGCGCAGCGCGATGCCGTAAATCACCAGCGCGGTCAGCGCGAACAGGAACCACTGGACCGCATAGGACAGGTGGTTGTTGGGCACACTGGCAGGGTCGGGTTTGGCATTGGCAGCCAGGCCGGCAAGCGGCGGATCGGCGATCAGCCGGACATTGTCCTCTGCCCCAGGCGCGATCCAGCCCGCAACCTTCCCGCCAGACCATGGGCGCAGCGCAAGATCGCGCGACCAGCCGATCACCACTTGCGCCCGGTGTCCGTCAGCCAGAACGCAATCGAAGGCGTGCGCCCAGCCCGTCTGCCCATCGGCGCTGTGCCCAGCAAGCGGCTGGTCAGGCCCGGCCGATCGGCACTCGATAGTCGTGCGGCGAAACAGCACTGCCTGGCCGGAACTGACATCGCGCGGCCAGGGCGCTTCGGCGGTCATGGTCTGGGCGGCCTTGAAGCGATCCAGATCGGCCGCCTTTTGCCCCATCCGGTCAAGCTGCCAGAACCCCAGCCGCACCATCACGGCCACTGCCGCCAGCACAAGCAGGGTCGGGATCAGGGGGATACGCTTCAGCATCGGGGGGCTTTCAAGCGAAAAGGGCAGCCTGGGTGATCCCCGGCTGCCCCTTCGTGTCAGGCGCTGGGCCTGTCATCAGTGGACCGCGTGACCCCAGTTGCCCCACACGTAAACCGCAACGAACAGGAACAGCCAGACCACGTCAACGAAGTGCCAGTACCAGGCCGCCGCTTCGAAGCCGAAGTGCTGCTTGGGGGTGAAGTCGCCGTTGTAGGCGCGCTTCAGGCAGACGATCAGGAACACCGTGCCGATGATCACGTGGAACCCGTGGAACCCGGTCGCCATATAGAAGGCGCTGCCATAGGTGTTGGTGCCAAAGGGGAACGGCGCCACGGCATATTCATAGGCCTGGATACTGGTGAACAGCAGGCCCAAGAGGATCGTCGCCCACAGGCCCTTCTTCAGCCCATCGCGATCGCCGTGGATCAGCGCGTGGTGCGCCCAGGTCACCGTGGTGCCCGAGCACAGCAGGATCAGCGTGTTGAGCAGCGGCAGGTCGAAGGAATTGAGTACCGCGGTAACTGCCTTGGGCGGCCATTGCCCGGCGACAACCTCAGACAAGGCCGAGGGGAACAGCGAGAAATCGAAGAAAGCCCAGAACCAGCCGACGAAGAACATCACTTCCGAAGCGATGAACAGGATCATCCCATAACGCAGGTGCAGCTGCACCACCGGGGTATGGTGGCCCTGATGGGCTTCGGCCACAACCTTGGTCCACCACTGCCACAGGGTGAACAGCAGGCCCGCCAGACCCAGCGGGAAGACGAACTTGCCCGCGCCCATGTCATGCATGAACAGCACCAGACCGCTGGTCATCACCAGTGCCGAGATCGACCCGACCAGCGGCATGATGTCCGGATCGAGAATATGGTATTGGTGGTTCTTGGTACCGGCCATGATACGTCAGGTCCCCGTTGTTCGGATAACCGGCGGACTGCTCCGCCAGCGAGAAATGAGAAAGTGCCCTTATCGCGCCGGGCTGACCGGGTCCAGTGCCTTTGATGCAGCTTTCCCACTGTCTGGTTTGGCCCCGCTCTGGTCGGCCGACTTGTGGAAGGTGTAGCTCAGCGTGATCTGCCGGATGTTCTTGGTATCGGGATCGTTCAGGATCGCCGGATCGACATAGTACTGGACCGGCATCTCCACCTTCTGGCCCGGCTGCAGGGTTTGCTGGTTGAAGCAGAAGCAGTGGACTTTCTTGAAGTAGATCCCGGCTGTCGAAGGCTCGACATTGAAGCTGGCGACCCCGGTGATCGGCTCTTTCGAGCGGTTTTCCGAAGTGTAGAAGGCCAACCGGCGTTCACCGATCTTCATCTCTTGTGTCACTTGGCTGGGCGCGAAATTCCACGGCAGGTCAGGCGCGATATTGCTGTCGAACCGGACCGAGATCGGCTGGTTGGTGATCTGGACCGCGCCCGCCTCGCCCAGGCTGGCGCGCTGGGTGGTCCCGCCAAAGCCGGTGACCTGGCAGAAGATCCGGTACAGCGGCACGGCGGCAAAACCCATGCCCAGCATCAACAGCGCGCCCGCCAGTGCATAGAGCCCGACGCGCAGGTTGCGGTTGCTTCTCGTAGTCGCACCCACCGCCATGGCTCAGCCCATCCGCTTGGCAATGGTGATGAAAAAGAACAGCACCACCAGCGCGAACAGCAGCGAGGCCAGCGCGATATTGCGCCCCTTGATGATGCGCTTGCGTTCGGCCTGGGGATCTGGGGGCGTCTGGTCCATCTGGTTCATCCGGCAATGAAGCGGTCCGCCACCAGGGCAGCGAACAGCGCGAAAAGGTAAAGCACCGAAAAGGCGAACAGCCGCCTTTCGGCGCGCATGTCGGCATCGTTCTGAGCGTTGCGGAAAGTCGCGACCTTGAGGCTCAGCAGCAGGAACATGGCCCCCAGCAGCAAGGCCGACCCGCCATAGAACCAGCCTGCCAGCCCCAGCAGGAACGGTGCCAGGGCGATCGGCAGCAGCAGCACGGCATAGACCAGGATCTGTCGCCGCGTGCTTTTGTGCCCGGCCACCACCGGCATCATCGGAATGCCCGCAGCGGCATAGTCGGTCTCGACAAACAGCGCGAGCGCCCAGAAATGCGGCGGGGTCCAGAAGAAGATGATCGCGAACAGCAGCACCGGCATCAGGGTGATCTCGCCCGTCGCGGCGATCCAGCCGATCATCGGCGGGAAGGCACCTGCCCCGCCGCCGATCACGATGTTCTGCGGGGTGCGCGGTTTCAGCCACACGGTGTAGATCACCGCATAGTAGAAGATCGAAAAGGCCAGCAATGCGGCCGCCAGCCAGCCGCTGGCCAGCCCCATGATCAGCACCGAAAGGACCGACAGCACCACACCGAAATCGCGCGCCGAACTGCGCTCCATCCGGCCCGCCGGCAGAGGCCGGCTGGCAGTGCGCTTCATCTTGGCGTCAAGATCGGCTTCCCACCATTGGTTGAGCGCGGCGCTGCCGCCCGCCCCCAGCGCGATGCACAGGATCGCGGTGAAGCCCAGGATCGGATCGACCGGCACCGGCGCGGCCAACAGTCCGCACAGGCCCGTGAAGATCACCAGGCTCATCACCCGGGGCTTGGTCAGCGACAGGAAATCGCGCCAGTCGGTGGGCAAGGGAATCGGTTGGGCGGGAGCGGTGGACATTGAGGCGGCCTATAGTCGTGTGCGCGAAAGGACGGAAGCCTCTTTCCCCCCTCCCGCTTGCGGGAGGGGTTGGGGGTGGGCCAGTGCACGGGCCCGAAGCCTAACTTGTCCTTGACTCACCCACCCCTAACCCCTCCCGCAAGCGGGAGGGGGACTTTCAAAGCCGCTTCAACCAATCGATCAACAGCGCGTTCACTTCTTGCGGCCGTTCCTGCTGGGTCCAGTGCCCGACACCTTCGAGCACGTGCCCTTCCACCCTGGGCGCGAACATTCGCATCATTGCCACTGGATCGGCCACCGCGCCGAACAGGGTGGTTGCCGGATCACGGGTGCCGCCAATGAACAGGCAGGGCTGCTCCAGCTGCTTGCCTTGCATCGGCCGCAGCCATTCGAAATCGCGTTCGTGGTTGCGATAGCGGTTCAACGGCCCGCGAAAGCCCGAAGCCTTGAACTCGGCCTCGTAGTAATCGAGGTCCGCCTCGGTCAGCCAAGGGACCGGCTGGGGATCGGGCAAATCCTGCAGGAAAGTCGCACCCGCAGGCTTGCTCCAGTAATCGCCCGGCGGCACGTCGCCCGAGATCGAATACATCATCCGCGCCACGAAGAGGCGGGGGTTCGCTTCGGCCTCGGCTTCGGCCACGCCCGGTTCCTGGAAGTACTCCTGGTAGAAGAACCGGCCCTGGCTGGTGAAATGTTCGCGGAAGATCTCGGTGAAAGGCCGCAGCGGCGCGCCGGAAAACGGCACCGACAGCCCCGCCACCGCGCGGATCCGCTGCGGGTTGGTGAAGGCGGTATTCCAGACGATCGGAGCGCCCCAATCGTGGCCGATCAGGACGACCGGCTGGTCAGGCGACAGCGCATCGGCCAGGGCGATCAGGTCGCCCGCAATCGCCTCCAGCGTGTAGGCCTCGACGGCATGCGGCTTGTCCGATCCGCCATAGCCGCGCACGTCTATCGCGCAGGCGGTGAACCCGGCCTGGGCAATCGGGGCGATCTGGTGCCGCCACGAATACCAGCTTTCGGGAAAGCCGTGGACCATGATTGCCAAGGGGCCGGTGCCTTCAATCGCACAACGCAGGGTTACCGCGCCGGTATCGATCATGCGGAATTCAGGCATAGAATGCTCCCCAAACAACAACCCCTCCCGGGCCGGGAGGGGTAGTGAGACTTGGCAGCTTGCTGCCCAGTCGCAGCGGGGTGGGTCCATCGCCAGGCGGGAACCCCCACCCCAACCCCTCCCCACTGGGGAGGGGCATTCTGGTCAGTGGTGATCGTCGTCCTTGATCGTGGGAACCTGTTCGAACTGGTGGAACGGCGGCGGGCTCGACAGGGTCCATTCGAGCGTGGTGGCACCTTCACCCCAATAGTTGTCGGCGGCCTTCTTGCCCATGGTGAAGGCATAGATGATGTTGAGGAACCAGATCCCCAGCGAGGCCAGCAGCACCAGATAGCCGATCGACGACCACTCGTTCCAGTAGGAATAGGCCTGGGCATAGTCCGGATAGCGGCGCGGCATGCCCTGCAACCCCAGGAAGTGCTGCGGGAAGAAGATCATGTTCACGCCGACGAAGAACACCCAGAAGTGCAGGTGGGCCAGGAATTCGCTGTGCATCTTGCCGCTCATCTTCGGGAACCAGTAATAGAACCCGCAGAACAGCGCGGTCACCGCACCCAGGCTGAGCACGTAGTGGAAGTGCGCGACCACGAAATAAGTGTCGTGAACCACGTCGTCGATCCCGCCATTGGCGAGGTAAACGCCGGTCACGCCGCCAACGGTGAACAGGAAGATGAAGCCGATCGCCCAGACCATCGGGCTCTTGAACTCGATCGAGCCGCCCCACATCGTCGCGATCCAGCTGAAGATCTTGATGCCGGTCGGCACCGCGATCACCATGGTGGCGAGGGTGAAGTAGAGCTTGGTGTTGATCGACATGCCGGTGGTGTACATGTGGTGCGCCCAGACCACGAAGCCGACCACGCCGATCGCGACCATCGCATAGGCCATGCCCAGATAGCCGAACACCGGCTTCTTCGAGAAAGTCGAGATGACCTGGCTGATGATGCCAAAGCCCGGCAGGATCATGATGTAGACTTCGGGGTGGCCGAAGAACCAGAACAGGTGCTGGAACAGCACCGGATCGCCGCCGCCCTTGTGATCGAAGAAGGTGGTGCCGAAGTTGCGATCGGTGATCAGCATGGTGATCGCCGCGGCCAGCACCGGCAGCGCCAGCAGCAGCAGGAACGCGGTCACCAGCACCGACCACACGAACAGCGGCATCTTGTGCAGGGTCATGCCCGGCGCGCGCATGTTGAAGATCGTGGTGATGAAGTTGATCGCGCCCATGATCGAGGCAGCACCGGCCAGGTGCAGCGAGAAGATCGCAAAGTCGGTCGCCGGACCGACCGAGCCATAGGTCGATAGCGGGGCATAGGCGGTCCAGCCGATCCCGGCACCGTTGCCGGTGACATCGCCGGGAACCACCGCCGAGATCATCAGCGAGCAAAAGCCCGCAACCGTCAGCCAGAACGAGATGTTGTTCATCCGCGGGAAGGCCATGTCGGGCGCACCGATCATGATCGGGACGAACCAGTTGCCGAACCCGCCGATGATCGCAGGCATGACCATGAAGAACACCATGATCAGCCCATGCGCGGTGATCAGCACGTTCCACAGGTGCAGCTGGGCATCGAAGCTCGCGCCAGGCTCGCCCAGCATGTTCGCAATCCAGCCCAGGTGCTGGATCCCCGGCTCAGCCAGTTCCAGCCGCATCAGGCCCGAAATGCCGCCACCGATGATCCCGGCGAAAATCGCGAAGATCAGGTAGAGCGTACCGATGTCCTTGTGGTTGGTGGACATGAACCAACGAGCGAAGAACGCCGGCTTGTGGTCATGGTGCCCGTGATCATCAGCGTGGGCCTGGAAGTTTTCGGCGGTGGTGGCCATGGTTTGAGAACCTTTGTCCTAAATCTGGTCTGGGTCAGGCGGCGGGCTTGGCAGCCGGTTCGGCGGCGGCCTGCCCGGCAGCGGCCGGAGCTGCGGGCGCTTCGGGCAGCCCGTCAACCTTGCCGCCCTGGGCAACCACCCAGGCGTTGTACTTGTCGCGCGGCAGGGCTTCGACCACGATCGGCATATAGCCGTGGCGCGCGCCGCACAGTTCCGAACACTGCCCGAAATAGACGCCGGGCTTTTCGATGTGCAGGATGCCCTGGTTGAGGCGGCCCGGCACGGCGTCGATCTTGAACCACAGCGAAGGCACCGCAAAGGCGTGGATCACGTCGGCACCGATCGCCTGCAGGCGAATGTCTTCGCCCACCGGAACCACCATGCGGTTATCCACCGCCAGCTGGCTGGGGCCGTCATCGTCAGTGCGGAACCGCTCGGTGCCCTTAACCTCACCCTTTTCCTTCAGCATGTTCGAAATCACTTCGAACCCGCCGTTGTCGGGATAGGTATAGGTCCAGTACCACTGGTTGCCGGTCGCCTTGATGGTCAGCGCCTGCTTGCCCGGGTCCTTGAACTGGGCGCGCAGCAGACTGACCGAGGGCACCGCGATGGCGACCAAGATCAGGATCGGCACGCCGGTCCAGATCACTTCGAGCAAGGTATTGTGCGAAGTCTTCGACGGCACCGGGTTGGCGCGGGCGTTGAAGCGGATCATCACGTAAAGCAGCAGCAGCAGCACGAAGACAGCGATCACCGCCATCACCCAGACCAGGCCGTTGTGCATCGAAAGCGCCTGCTTGCCGGTAGGCGAAAACTGGGTCTGGACATCCAGCGCGCCGTCGATCGGCATGCCCACGCCAGGTGTCGGCTTCATCGGGGTGTAGCCGCCCGGGGCAACCTTGTAGCGCGGATCGTTGGGATCGATCTTGGGGGCTTCGGGTGCAGGCTCAGCTGCCACCGGCGCGGCGGCGGCAGGCTTGGCCTCAGCGGCGGCGCTGGCAGCAGGCGCGGCCGATGCCACGCTGGGCACTGCCATCAGTGCCAGAGCCAGCCCGATCGCCTTGATCGCGGTGAAGGACGCGTTGGCCGCCTCGCGGACGCTTTGACCGATTGTCATCGTTCCTCTTGCTTTCGCTATTCAGGCCGATGGAAGCCCATTCGTGCTCCCCCCGCCCCCTTGGGAGTTGTCAATTTCAGCCGGGCCTATACGCGCGCTTTACGGGCACCTCAAGCGCCTCTAGGGAAAATTTGTGCGGCGTCCTTGCGGGCCCTGTGCTTGTCCACGATTCATGTGAAAGGCTTGATGCGATCATGCAGGATGAAGAGGTGCTTGCCGAGTTCCGGGCCAGCCAGGCCTTGCTTGAAGGGCATTTTCTGCTCTCC
>PNJT01000065.1 GCA_013822005.1 Novosphingobium sp.
AATGCGCGAAAACGACCCATTGTTGTGGGGGCATGGAACCACAGATCGCGGCTTTTGCCTAGCCTCAACGCCGCGTTGGGGATGAGGCAGTGGATAAGGCCCAGAGTGTTTTGCGAATCCGGTGCGCTGTGCCTACCTAAAGCCCATGTCCCACAGCCTCTTCGTTCCCTTGCGCGTGCTGTCCAGCTATTCGATGCTCGAAGGGGCGATCGATCCCAAGGCGGTGGTCAAACTGGCCAGGGAGCGCGCCTTTCCGGCGATCGCGATTGCCGACCGCAACGGGCTCTACGCCATGCCGGCCTTTGCCGGGGCAGCGCGCGATGCGGGGATCCAGCCGATTGTCGGGTGTCTTTTGGGAGTGCGGCGCTCTGCCCTTCGACAGGCTCAGGGTGATCGGGAAGATGGCCCGATCGACTTTCTGGCGCTCTATGCCCAGAACGAGGCTGGTTGGCAGAACCTGTGCCACCTCGTTTCCGCCGCGCACCTTGATCGCCCGCTCGAACTCGATCCGCACGTTACGCTGGGACAGCTTGAGGGGCATACGGATGGCCTACTGTGTCTGACCGCCGCAGGCGAGGGCGCTTTGGTGCGGCTGCTGGCCGAGGACCGGCAGGACGCGGCCGAGGCCTATTGCGCGCGGCTGGAACACCTGTTCCCCGGACGGCTCTACATTGAAGTCGCGCGGCGCGGCGAGGCGGCGGAGGAGGCGGCCGAGGATGCGCTGCTGGATCTGGCCTATGCCCGCAATGTGCCTTTGGTGGCAACCAACCCGGCCTCCTACGGCGATCCCGGCTTCTACGGCGCGCACGACGCCATGCTGTGCATTGCCAATTCGACCCACGTCGATGCGCCCGACCGGCCGCGCTCCAGCCCGCAGTGGTGGGTGAAGAGCGCGCCGATGATGAATGAGCTGTTCGCCGACTTGCCTGAGGCGATTGCCAACACGGTAGTCGTGGCCCAGCGCTGCGCCTTCGCCCCGCCCAAGCGCAAGCCGCTGTTGCCCAGCCTGGCCGGCGATGCCGCGGGCGAGGCGCAGATGCTGATCGACGATGCGCGCGCCGGGCTGGAAAAGCGGCTCGCGCCCTATGGCGAGCTGCCCGGGGAAGAGCGCAAAGGCTATTTCGACCGGCTCGATTTCGAACTCGGCGTGATCAACAAGATGGGCTTTGCCGGCTACTTCCTGATCGTTGCCGACTTCATCAAATGGGCCAAGGACAACGACATTCCGGTGGGGCCGGGGCGCGGTTCGGGCGCGGGCTCGGTGGTGGCCTGGGCGCTGACCATCACCGATCTCGATCCGATCCGGCTGGGGCTGCTGTTTGAACGCTTCCTCAACCCCGAACGCGTCTCGATGCCGGACTTCGATATCGACTTCTGCGAAACCCGCCGGGGCGAGGTGATCCGCTATGTCCAGGCCAAGTACGGCCACGATCACGTCGCCCAGATCATCACTTTCGGCAAGCTCAAGGCGCGCGCGGTGCTGCGCGATACCGGCCGGATCCTGCAGATGAGCTATGGCCAGGTGGACCGGCTGACCAAGATGGTGCCCAACCATCCGACCGACCCCTGGACCCTGCCGCGCGCGCTCAATGGCGTGGCCGAGCTCAAGCGCGAATACGATAACGATGATGAGGTCCACCGGCTGGTTGACCTGGCGATCCAGCTCGAAGGGCTCAACCGCAACAGCTCGACCCATGCCGCCGGGGTGGTGATCGGCGACCGGCCGCTGGCGCAGCTGGTCCCGCTTTACCGCGATCCGCGATCGGATATGCCGGTGACCCAGTTCGACATGAAATATGTCGAGGACACGGGCCTCATCAAGTTCGACTTCCTGGGCCTCAAGACCTTGTCGGTGCTCAAGAAAGCGCTGCAATTGCTGGCCCGGCGCGAGATCACAATCAACCTCGACGCGCTGCCGTGGGATGACAGCGAGGTCTATGACCTGCTGCAATCGGGCGACACCGTGGGGGTGTTCCAGCTTGAATCCGAAGGGATGCGGCGCACGCTGAACGCGGTCAAGCCGACCAATTTCGGTGACATCATCGCACTCGTTTCGCTCTACCGCCCGGGCCCGATGGACAACATCCCGCTGTTCGGCCGCCGCAAGAACGGGGCCGAGGCGATCGTCTATCCGCACCCCAAGCTCGAAGGAATTCTGTCCGAAACCTATGGGGTCTTCGTCTATCAGGAACAGGTGATGCAGGCCGCGCAGGTCCTGGCCGGATATTCGCTGGGCGATGCCGACTTGCTGCGCCGGGCGATGGGCAAGAAGGACCAGAAGGAAATGGACCAGCAGCGCGCCCGGTTCATTTCGGGCTGCGCCGAGGTTTCGCAGATCGAGGCGGGCAAGGCCGATGAGCTGTTCGATTTGATCGACAAGTTTGCTGGGTACGGCTTCAACAAGAGCCACGCGGCGGCCTATGCCCTGCTGGCCTACCAGACCGCCTGGCTCAAGACGCATTACCCGCACGAATTCTATGCCGCTTCAATGTGCTTCGACATGCACCAGTCGGAAAAGCTGGCGGTCTATGTCGATGACATGCGCCGCGCGGGGATCGCGCTCGAAGGGCCGGACATCAACAAGTCGGAGGCCGAGTTCACTGTCGAACGGACCGAACAGGGTTACGCGGTGCGCTATGCCCTGGCGGGTATCCGCAATGTTGGCGAAAAGGCGATGGACGCGCTCCATGCCGAGCGTGAGGCCTCCGGCCCGTTCACCAGCCTGGAAGACCTGTTCCGCCGCGTGCCCTATGGCTCGATGAACCGCCGCCAGCTCGAAGGGCTGGCCGGGGCCGGGGCCTTTGACGGACTGGAGCCGAACCGCGCCAAGGTTTTGGCCAATGCCGACATGCTGCTGGCGGTCGCCGATGAGGCCGAGCGCAGCCGCACCAGCGGGCAAGCGGCCTTGTTCGGCGGCGACGATCATGCCGCCCCGGCGCTGCGGCTGGCCGAGGCCGAGCCGTGGTCCAAGACCGAGCAGATGGCCAGGGAGCGCGAGAACTTCGGCTTCTACTTCGCCGCGCACCCGGTTGAGCAATGGCGCGCAGTCGCCACTGCCAACGGCGCGCGGACCTATGCCGCGCTGATGGAAAGCGGCGTCGCGGGCGGCCGGGCGCAAGCGATGATGGCGGCGATGGTCGAAGGCGTGAACCGCGGCAAGACCCGGCGCGGGGGTGATTTCGTGCGGGCGGACTTCTCTGACCAGTCGGGCCAATTCTCTGCCGCCTGTTTCGAGGAGGCGCTGGTCGATCCGATGCTTGGGTGGGCCAAGGATGGCACTTGCCTGCTGCTCACGGTCGAGCTCGATGCACCCAGCCCGGACGAACCGCCCCGGGTGACAATCCGCGGCGCGCGCCCGCTGAGCGAGGTCAAAGTCGCCAGCTCGATGCAGCTGCGCTTCGACGTGCTGCGGCCCGAGGCGTTCAGTGAGCTTTCGCTGCTGCTGCAACCAGGGGAACCCGGCCGAGGCGAAGTGATCGCGCGGCTGCGCACCGGACAGGGCCAGGACCCGCTGGTGCGGCTGGGCAGCGATTTTCATCTCGACGGAGAACTCGCAGAACGCTTGGCAAGCGTCGATGGTCTTGCCAATGTATCGCTGAGCGCACGGCGGGGATCGGCGAATCTCCGGTTGGTGGCGTAACAACACAGCGAACCTTGGGACTGGGAGTTTGAAATGCTGGGAGCCATGCAGGACTGGGACCTTCGGGTCACCCACCTGATCGACCACGCCGCGCGCGAGCACGGCAACCGCGAAATCGTCACCCATTGGGCCGATGGCAGCGAAACCCGGACCACCTGGGGCGAAGTGCGCCTGGATGCGCTGAAGATGACCCAGGCGCTGCGCAAGCTGGGCGTGCAGAGCGGCGACCGCGTGGCAACGCTGGCGATGAACCATTCGCGCCATCTGGTGAGCTGGTATGGCGCGGTCGGCATCGGCGGGGTGCTCCACACGATCAACCCGCGGCTGTTCGACGACCAGCTGGAATACATCGCCAACCACGCCGAGGATCAGGTCCTGCTTTTTGACAAGGCCTTCACCCCGATCATCGAGCGGATGAAGCCGAAGTGGACCACGATCAAACACTACATTTGTTTTGACAATGGCGAGTTCGAGGACTGGATCGGGGCTGAGGACGGCCAGACCGAATGGGCCAAGGGTGACGAACGCGATCCCTGCATGCTGTGCTACACCAGCGGCACCACCGGCAATCCCAAGGGCGTGCTCTACGAACACCGCTCGACCATGCTCCACGCGATTTCCGGCATTCAGCCGCATTCGTTCGATTTCGACGCCCAGGCGGTGATGCTGCCGGTGGTGCCGATGTTCCACGCGGCCAGCTGGGGCCTGCCGTGGGGCGGGGCGGCCTGCGGGGTCAAATTCGTCTATTCGGCGGTCAACGATCCCAAAGTGCTGCATGATCTGATGATCCGCGAGGGGGTGACCCACTCGGCTGGTGTGCCGACCGTGTGGCTGGCGATGTTCCAGCACCTCGATGCCACCGGCGCGGACCTGGGCAAGCTCAAGCAGGCGATCATCGGCGGCTCGGCCGCGCCGCGCTTCATGGTCGAACGGCTGATGAAGGCCGGGATCCGCGTCGCCCATGCCTGGGGCATGACCGAAACCAGTCCGATCGGCACGGTCGGCGCGCCCAGCCACAACTGGGACGAGCTCAGCTTCGAAGAGCAGGTCGATAACGTCTGCAAGCAGGGCCGGCCGCTGTTCGGGGTGGAGATCCGGGTGGTCAGCCTTGATGACAACACGGTCGAACTGCCGCGCGACGGCAAGACCAGCGGCGCGCTGCAGGTGCGCGGGCCCTGGATCATCAAACGCTATTTCAAGGCCGAGGAAGATGCGACCGTCGATGGCCAGTGGTTCGACACCGGCGATGTCGGCGTGATCCATCCGGACGGCACGCTGCAGCTAACCGACCGGACCAAGGATGTGATCAAGAGCGGCGGCGAATGGATCAGCTCGGTCGAGCTGGAAAACGCCGCGATGAGCATTCCTGGTGTGGCCGAGGCGGCTTGCATCGGCATCTACCACCCCAAATGGGACGAGCGCCCGATTCTGGTGGTGGTCAAGAAGCCCGATGCCGATGTCACCGCCGAGGCGATCAAGGACCACCTGGCGCAGCACATCGCCAAGTGGTGGATGCCCGACGCGATCGAATTCGTCGCCGAAATCCCCCACGGCGCCACCGGCAAGATCAGCAAGAAGGACCTGCGCGAGCAGTTCAGGGACTACAAGCTGGTGGATGCCTGAGCGATAGATCCTCCCCCTTTGGGGGAGGTGGCCCGCTGAAAGCGGGTCGGTGGGGGAATGTGACGCGAACTTGCCCCCACCGTCAGCCGCTGCGCGTCTGCCACCTCCCCCAAAGGGGGAGGATTTGGAGAGACTGTGATGACCACCCACATCGACCCCTCCCGCGAGAACTGGCAGGCCTTCAAGGACCTGCCGCGTGACACCCCGATCCACATGCTCAACCTGATCAAGTTCCGCGACCTGGCCGAATACCCCGAAGGGCACCCCGATCACGGCAAGGGCCTGACCGGCCGCGAGGCTTATGCGATCTACAAGCGGGGCTTCTATCGCCTGGTCGCCAAAGACGGTGCCGCGATGGTCTGGGAAGCGCCGATCGAATGCGTCGTCACCGGCCCGGCGGATGAATGGGACGAAGCCTTCGTGATGGGTTACCCGAACAGCAGCTTGTTCATGGCGATGGTCAAGAACGAGGAATATGTCCGCGATGTGGTGCCGCACCGCACGGCGGCACTGGCGGACAGCCGGTTGATCCGGTTCAGGGGGTAAGAGCGCGCCGCTGCCTTTCTCCCCTCCCCTGCGGGGAGGGGATGGGGGTGGGGGCTCGACGTCGGCGTGGAACCCCCATCCCAACCCTTCCCCACCGGGGAAGGGCTTTTTTGGTTAAACCTAAATTGGGCGGGGTCAAAGCAACCGCATCTGCCCATCCGCCTCCGGCCGCACAAACCGGCTGCAATCGAGCTCGATCCGCTCCTCGTTCATTCCCAGCCGCCGGGTGGCGATCCGGAACCTCGCGCGGAACACATCGGCCCAGACGCCCAGCGGCTTCATCCGGGTGAAAAAGCCGGGATCGTTGTCCTTGCCCTCGCGCATCGATTGCACGGCGTGCATCACTTTGTCGGCGCGGTCGGGGAAGTGGACCGCAAGCCATTCGCGGAACAGCGGGGCGACTTCGTGGGGCAGGCGCAGCATGATCCAGCTGGCCGAGCGGACTCCGCGCGCGGCGGCTTCCTCAAGGATGCCCTCGATGAACTGGTCGGTGATCGCCGGAATCACCGGGGCGACCGAGACATGCGCGGGTACACCAGCTGCCGCCAGTTTCTCCAGCGCTTCCAGCCGCTTGGCCGGTGAACTTGCGCGCGGTTCCAGGATGCCCGAGAGGCGCGGATCGAGACTGGTGACCGAGACGCCAACCGCGGTCAGGTTCAGGCTCGCCAGCTCGGCCAGCAAGTCCAGATCGCGCACCACCCGCGCAGACTTGGTGGTGATGGTCACCGGGTGGCGGGCCTCCAGACACACTTCCAGCACACCGCGGGTGATCCGATAACGTCCCTCGATCGGCTGATAGGGATCGGTGTTGGTCCCCATGGCGATCGGCTTGGGCTTGTATCCCGGCTTGGCCAGCGTCTGGCGCAGCAGCTCGGTCGCGTTCGGTTTGGCGAACAGCTTGGTTTCGAAATCGAGCCCCGGCGACAAGTCATGCCAGGCGTGGCTGGGCCGGGCATAGCAATAGACGCAGCCATGCTCGCAGCCGCGATAGGCGTTGATCGAGCGATCGAAGGGGATGTCGGGCGACTGGTTGAAGCTGACGATCGTGCGGGCGCGTTCCAGGGTCACCTGCGTGCGCAACTTGGGGCCGGGGCCGTCGAGTTCCTCGCGCGAATCGAGCCAGTCCCCGTCAGCCTCGCGCGCGGGGAGGCCGAAACGTTGCGGGACGTTTGCGCTTTGCGCACCGCGACCGTTCATCCTGCGAGATTTGGCCAGTGACATCCATGCATGAGAACAAACAAAGAACCAAAAGGCAAGCGGCTTGACATCATGCCATCGTTGTGTAGTGGTGCATTAATACAGCAAACAAGTTCTGAAGGACACTCTTATGCAGCGTATTTTTCCGGCAAGTTTCGATCGCAGTTTTCCGGGACATGCAGTCGGCGTATGGCTTTTTGCGGCGCTGACGTTGTTCCATTTCGCGATATCGCTGGTAGCCGTTTTCAATCCCTATGGCGGGGCGGTCGGAGCAGACGGGATTCCGGTCGACAGCTATGGTCCAGCTGGCGCAGCAGCATTCCTGTCGCTGTTTTCGACCATGGGACTCTACCTCCTGGCGATCAATGTCGTGGGGCTGGTCGCGCTGCTGCGGTACCGCTCAATGATACCCTTCATGGCTTTGCTGTATTTTTCGATCAAAATCAGCGACAGAGTGATCGATCAATACGCCCCATTGCCCGGGCGTCCGGCTTCGGGCGAACTCTTGACCATCGGAAACGGCCTGATCTTGGGTTATGCATTGGTGCTGGCGTTGGCATTCTGGCCGAAGCGCAGCCAACCTACATCTCACGCAGCCTAGGCATCAGTTCGACAAAATTGCAAGGACGGTTCCGGCTATCGAGCTGCTCGGCCAGGATCTTGTCCCAGCCGTCCTTCACCGCGCCGTTCGACCCTGGAAGGGCAAAGACATAGACCCCGCGTGACAGCACCGCCATGGCCCGCGACTGGATCGTCGAGGTGCCGATGCTGGCATAGCTTACCCAGCGGAACAATTCGCCGAAGCCCGGAATCTCCTTGTCCTTGATCTTGTCCAGCGCCTCAGGGGTGACATCGCGGCCGGTCAGGCCGGTGCCGCCGGTGATGATGATGGCATCGGCGGCACGTTCGTCGATCCAGGTATTGATCCGCGATGTGATCAGCGGAACCTCGTCCCTGACCAGCGCCCGCGCAGCCAACCTGTGCCCGGCGGCCTTGACCCGTTCGGCCAGCAGTTCGCCCGAGGTGTCGGTGGATAGGTCGCGGGTGTCCGATACGGTCAGGACCGCGATGTTTATCGGCTTGAATGGGCGAGACGGATCAACGGCCACGCTGCACCGTGCCATCGGCGCGCATCCGCACCGCTTGCGCGCCCGACAGGCCGGGGAAAGTCGGCCACATGCCCTGGGCCAGCGCCATCCGGCTTTCCGAAGGGCCGCCGGCCTGGCGTTCGTACATCCAGTAATTGCGCATCACGATGTTCACATAGCCGCGCGTTTCCCAATAGGGCACTGATTCGATCCACAGCAGCGGATCGCCCTTGTCGCGGATTTCGTATTGCCAGCGGCCCAGCGGAACGAGGCCTGCATTGTAGGAGGCCATCACCTTGGGCAGCAGGCCCTGCGTTGAGGGGCTGTCGCGCAGCATCTGCAAGTGGCGCTGGCCGAACGCCAGGTTGACTTCGGGCTTGTTGAGATCGCGGGCATTGCCGGCCACGCCCAGACTGGCGGCATGGTCCTTGGCCGCTGCGGGCATGATCTGCATCAGCCCGCGCGCGCCGGCCGGACTGACCACAGAGGCGCGGAACACCGATTCCTGCAGCGCATGGGCATAGACCAGCGCCGGATCGACTTTCCACCCGGTCAGCGGGGTCCACTGCGGCGTGGGGAAGCGGCCCGCGGGTTCGGCCGCTCCGCCGCGCGGGACGTTGTAGGCCATCCACAGCTGGGTGGCAGGCACGCCCATGCTGCGCGCCAGGCGCGACAATGGCTGGTACAGCGCGGGATCGCCGATCCGCGCCTGATGGCGCAGCACTTCATCGGCCAGGCCATCGCGGCCGATCTCGGCCAGCATCACCGCCACCCGGACATTGGGCACTTCGCGCAAGGCCTGCCAATCGGCCTGGCTGACGTCGGGCGCTTCGTGAGTCTTGGGCAGCGCCACGCCGAGCTGCTCGACCGCCAGCATACCGTAGAGCGTCTCGTCCATCCGCGCCGCCTTGCGCAGCGGTTCCGCGGCCTTTTCGGGCTGGCGGCAGCGCACCAGCGCGCGGCTGTGCCAATAGTACGCGGCGGCGGTCAGTTCGGCGTTTTCGGAAAGCTGGGCGGTGCGGGCAAAGGCATCAGCCGCGCCGGTGCAATCGTCGAGCCGCCAGGCGGCAAGGCCGGCAATCCACCAGCCCTCGGCCACCCACGGACCCGCGCCGTCCTGTGCGGTCTGGGCGAGCGCATAGGCCGACATATCGTCGTTCTCGATGTAATAGGACCAGGCCACCTTGCTGCGCCATTCGGCGCGGGCACCGGGCGATAGCTGCGAATCGATCCCGTCGAGCAAGGCCTTGGCCCCGCCCGGATCGTCGTCCTTGATCCTGGCATTGATCCCGGCGGCAACCGCGCCGGGCATGGTGCCGTCGTTTACTTCGCGCGGACGGATCCGCTTGGCCCGGCTGGGCAGGCTAGTCAGGCTGCGCGCCTGCGGCAAGGCGGGCTGGACAGTCACCCCGCGCTTGGCGGCGAGGCTGGAAATCTGTTCCGCCTGGGGCAGATCGACGCCGCCCGCCAGCCAAGCGCTCAGCGTATCAGCCTCGATCTTGGGCGAACCGGAGGCGAGGTAGTATTCGGCCTTGGCGACCTGGTGCAGCGGGCCGTCGCTCTTTTGCGCGAACAGCGCCTGGACCCGGGCCCAGTCACCCTTGTCGATCGCGGTAAACAGCTCGCTGTAATAGGCGCGCTCGTCCTGGCTGAGCAGGCTGGGCACGTCGCTGCGGCTGGCGCGGCTGGCGAAATAGCTCATCGCGGCGCTGTTGGCCTGCGCGGCCAGCGGCGCCAAAGCGCTCAGGCCGGCCAGCACAATCGCCGATATTCGTGCCTTGGCACCCAATTTCACAAGCACAGGTCCTCGCATTCCCCGTTTGCGGTCACAGCGCCTGCCAATCGAGCAGTGCCTGCCACAAACGGGCCTTGCCCCGTGGCCGCGCCATCAGGGTATCCAGCCCCGGCGCAGCCAAGGCCGGGACATGGGTGCCTACTTGATAACATTGCGGCAAAGTTTCAGCGGTTTTCGCCGGATCGTGGCCAAGAAGCGGTGAGACGTTCGCTCCGAAGGAAATCAGCCGCTTGGGCGCGGCCAAAGCCAGATGGTGGAGCGCCAGTTCGCCCAGACCCGCTTCGGCCAGCGCGACCCAATCGGGCAAGGGCATGTGGCGCGGCAGCAGGCTGGCGACATAGACCTGATCGAGCGGGATCCCCAGCGCGGTGAGGATCGCATCGAGCAGCCGCCCTTGCGGGCCGGAGAGCAGGCGTTCGCCGTCGCCCGATTCGGGATAATCGACCAAGACCATCAGTGCGGCATGGGCCGGTCCGCGCGGGGGCACGCGTCCGGCAACCTGGCCATTGTCGAGCGAAGGTTCGACCAGCCACCAGGCAGTGAAGGCAGCCAGGTCTTGCGGCCAGCTTTCACGCGGCCCGCCCAGCCGGACCAGCGGCCTGGGCGCGGCCTTGATCTCCATGGGCGGCGACGCGGGCCGAGCTTCCGTAACGGCAGGGGCGGGGCGCTCCAGCCAGTTGCTCGGCGCATCGGCAAAGTCATGCTCCAGCCCGGCATCGCGCCACCATTGCAGCGCGGCGGCGATTTCGCGGCCCATGGGGCTAAGACCCTGTTTCATTTGGGTGGAAGCATCGTCATCGCGTCAGGAAATCCGCGGGCAAGGAGCGGCGTGCAGCAGGGGCTGGTAGCCCCTGCAAATCGACGCAACGCTGTCCAGCGGGTTTCCTGACGCGACCCGCAGGGCGGGCCGCTTTTGGCCCATCGCAGCGTTACTCGTCGGTCACTATGCATTGGCATGGCTCCCTCCTCGCGCCTCGCGCTGGGCCAAAATCGGCTCCGTGCCGATGTTTCCACCCAATTGAAACAGGGTCTATAGGCTGCATCAGAGTCACGAATGTGGTCTTGACCTGCCCTTGCGCAGCAATCAAGGGTCGATCAAACACAAGCTACAACAGGTGTGGGACAAGTTGTCATGAGCGAACGCGAATCGATGCCGTATGACGTGGTGATCGTAGGCGGCGGGCCGGCTGGCCTGGCGGCATCGATCCGGCTCAAACAGGTCAATCCAGAACTTTCGGTCTGCATCCTGGAAAAGGGCAGCGAAGTGGGCGCGCACATCCTGTCGGGCGCGGTGGTCGATCCCAAGGCTTTGGACGAGCTGCTGCCCGACTGGCGGACCATGGGCTGCCCGCTGGCCGAAGTGCCGGTGACCGACAACTGGCACTGGGTTCTGGGTGCCAAGCGCAAGTTCGAAGTGCCGCATCTCGCCGCCCCATCGTTCATGAACAACAAGGGCACTTACACTGGCAGCCTTGGCAACCTGTGCCGCTGGTTGGCCGAGCAGGCCGAGGGGCTGGGGGTTGAAGTGTTCCCCGGCTTTCCGGCCGCCGAAGTACTCTACAACGAAGACGGCTCGGTCAAAGGCGTCGCGACGCAGGACATGGGCGTCGCCAAAGACGGCAGCCACAAGGGCGACTACCAGCAAGGGATGGAGCTTCACGGCAAATACACCTTGTTTGCCGAAGGCGCGCGCGGGCACCTGACCAAACAGATCAAGGCCAGGTACGATCTCGACGCCAACAGCGAGCCGCAGGTCTATGGCATTGGCATCAAGGAACTGTGGGACATCGATCCCGAAAATCACGCGCAGGGCCGGGTGATCCATACCCAGGGCTGGCCGGTGAAAGATGAAGACGGCTTTGGCGGCGGCTTCCTCTACCACCAGGCGAACAATCAGGTCGCGCTCGGCTATGTGGTCTGGCTGGGCTACAAGAACCCGCACCTCTCGCCGTTTGAAGTTTTCCAGCAGTGGAAGACCCATCCGGCGATTGCGAGCATCCTCAAGGGCGGTCGGCGCGTGTCCTATGGCGCGCGGGCGATCTGCGATGGCGGGTTCCAGTCGCTGCCCAAGCTCGCCTTCCCGGGCGGCGCGCTGATCGGCTGCGCAGCCGGGTTCCTCAACGTGCCGCGGATCAAGGGTACCCATACCGCGATGAAGAGCGGCATGATGGCCGCCGAAGCTGCCGCCGACGCGATCTCGCGCCAGCGCGGCAATGACGAGCTGACCTCTTACACCGAGGCCTATGAAGCGAGCTGGGTTTACAAGGAACTCAGGATGGTCCGCAATTTCGAGCCACTGGTTTCGAAGTTCGGCGGAACGATCGGCACTCTGCTGGCTGGGGCCAACCTGTGGCTGGAATCGCTCGGCATCCGCTTGCCCTTCACCATGAAGCACACCCGCGATGGCGAGAAGACCGGGCGCGCCGACCTCTACCAGCCGATCCAGTATCCCAAGCCTGACGGGGTGATCAGCTTCGATCGCTTGTCCAGCGTGGCGCTGAGCTTTACCAACCACGAGGAAGACCAGCCCTGCCACTTGCAGCTGAAGGACCCGGCGGTCCCGGTTGAGGTCAACCTCAAGCTCTTCGCCGGGCCCGAGGCGCGCTATTGTCCGGCCGGGGTCTATGAATTCCTTGGGCTAGAGGAAGGCAATCCGCGCCTCCAGATCAACGCCCAGAACTGCGTCCACTGCAAGACCTGCGACATCAAGGACGCGACCCAGAACATCAACTGGGTCACCCCGGAGGGCGGCGGTGGGCCGAACTATCCGAATATGT
>PNJT01000066.1 GCA_013822005.1 Novosphingobium sp.
GGGTGATCCCGCCAGCCTCGCCGCGCACCACATCGGTACCGCGCAGCGCATCGAGCAGGCTGGTCTTGCCGTGATCGACGTGACCCATGATCGTCACCACCGGCGGACGCTGCTTGAGCGTTTCGGGCGCATCGACGTCTTCGGCGGTGTCGATATCAACATCGCTTTCGGAAACGCGCTGGATGTTATGGCCGAATTCCTCGACCAGCAGCTCGGCGGTATCCTGGTCGATCGTCTGGTTGACGGTGACCGGCATGCCCAGCTTGAACAGCGCCTTGACCAGGTCGGCACCCTTTTCGGCCATCCGGTTGGCCAGTTCCTGGACGGTGATCGCTTCGGGCACGACAACGTCGCGGACCTGCTTTTCGCGCGGCTGGGCGCTGCCGCCAAAGTGCGCGCGCTTTTCCTTTTCGCGGGCCCGCTTGAGCGCGGCGAGGCTGCGGGCGCGGGCACCTTCATCCTCGTTGAGCGCGCGGCTGACGGTGAGCTTGCCGGCATGCCGGCGCTGATCGCCGCCGCTCTTGTCGCGCGGATGGGCGACCTTCTTGGGGGCCGGTTCGGGACGTTTGGGTGCGGCGACTGGCGTGAAGCGGCGCGGCGCGGGTGAGCCGCCACGCGGGGTTTCTTCGCTCTCGTCATCAGCCGGGCTCTCAGCTTCGGCTTCGGCAGCCGGAGCTTCCCCAACCGGCGCGGGCGGCGCGGCGGCTTCGGCTTCGGCCTTGCGGTTGTTTTCGGCACGGCGACGCTCTTCTTCGTCGATTGCCTTCTGGCGTTCCTCGGCCTCGCGGCGGGTCTGCTCTTCCAGCACCGACAGGCGGGCTTCTTCGGCCTCGCGCTGGAGCCGGGCGACGCGTTCCTGCGGGGTTTCGCCAGCCGGGGCAGAGGGCTTCTTGGGCGCAGGTGCGGGGGCCGCGGCAACGGGCGCCGGCGGCGGCGGCGGGGGCGGCGGAGCGGCTTCGGCCGCGCCGGGCTTGCCGAGCAGCTTGCGGCGCTTGACCTCGACCACCACCTTGTTGGTGCGGCCGTGGCTGAAGGTCTGCTTGACCTCGCCCGCCTGAACCGAAGTCTTCAGGCCCAGCGGCTTGCGGCCCAGAACCGGTTTGTTTTCACTGTCGCTCATGCTCAAATTCGTCCTTCAAATCTCAATTCGTCGCAGACATCGACGCAGCCGGTTCAGCCGCATCATCGCCAATTGCCTGTTCACTCGCTTCGGCCAGCCCCAGATAGCGCAGCAAGCGCCCCAGCGGGACTTCGAGGCGCGCCGCCGCATCGCGGTCGGTCAGCGCCAGGTGTACGACGTTGTCGCGGCCCAATGCCACAGACAGCGCCGCCCGGTCCAGTGGCAAGGTTATGCCCTGCCGCCCCGATCCTTCTTCATCCAGCCCGACGCGCCAGGCCTGGTCGAGCTTCCTCGACCCGTCCTCGCCCGCATCGCTGGCATGGGCCAGCCATTCGACTGCGCCGCCACGCGCGTTCTCGGCGATCCGGTCAGAGCCGACCAGCAAGCGGCCGGTCTTCATTTCCAGCCCGAGCCGGTCGGTAAAGGCGCGGCGCAGCGCGGCCTCAATCCGTTCGGGCAAGTCGGTCGGAATGGTCAGCTCGGCACCCTTGAAGGCCCGCGCCAAGCCGCTTTTCAGCTTGCCCTTGGCGATTGCCGTCTCAAGATCGCCACGCGAAACGCCAATCCAGGCCCCCCGCCCCGGCGCGCGGGCCAGGGCATCGGGCAGGACCAGACCTTCGGGCGAGATCGCCAGGCGCACCAGATCGTCCCGGGACCCGTGGGCCCCGGTCAGGATGCAGCGCCGCTCAGGCGCTTCAGAGGCTGCGGAACCTAGCGGCTCATTGTGAGGAATCCGCATCGGCGGCCTCCTCTGCTGCTGGCCCGGACTCATCCAAGTCTTCGAACCAGTGCGCACGCGCGGCCATGATGATCTCGTTGCCCTGCTCTTCCGAGAGGCCGTATTCGCCCAGCACCCCGCCGCGATCCTGCTCGCGTTCCTTGCGGGCCGGGGCGCTGCCATCGCGGCGGCGCTGTTCGGCGCGCTTCTTGGCGATCAGCTCGTCGGTGGCGAGATCGGCCAGGTCGTCGAGGGTCTTGATCCCGGCCTTGCCCAGCGTGACCAGCATCTGCTCGGTCAGGTGCGGCATTTCGGCCAGCGCATCCTCGACGCCCAGACCGCGGCGTTCCTCGCGGTAGGCTTCTTCGCGGCGCTCAAGCGCTTCGGTGGCGCGGCTCTGGAGTTCTTCGGCCAGCTCTTCGTCAAAGCCTTCGATCGTCGCCAGTTCGGCAAGCTCGACATAGGCCACTTCTTCCAGCTCGCTGAAGCCTTCGGCGACCAGCAGCTGCGAGAGGGTTTCATCGACGTCGAGTTCTTCCTCGAACATCTTCGAGCGTTCGGCGAATTCCTTCTGGCGCTTTTCGCTCGCTTCGGCCTCGGTCATGATGTCGATCTGGCTGCCGGTGAGCTGGCTGGCGAGACGGACGTTCTGGCCGCGGCGACCGATCGCCAGCGAAAGCTGGTCATCGGGAACCACCACTTCGATGCGGCTTTCTTCCTCGTCGATCACCACGCGGCTGACGGTGGCGGGTTGCAGCGCGTTGACCACGAAAGTCGCGGTGTCTTCGCTCCAGGGGATGATGTCGATCTTTTCGCCCTGCATTTCCTGGACCACCGCCTGAACGCGGCTGCCCTTCATGCCAACGCAAGCGCCGACCGGATCAATGCTGCTGTCGCGGCTGATCACGCCGATCTTGGCGCGGCTGCCCGGATCGCGGGCGGCGGCCTGGATGGTGATGATCCCGTCGTAGATTTCGGGCACTTCCTGCGCGAACAGCTTCTTCATGAATTCAGGGTGTGCGCGGCTGAGGAAGATCTGCGGCCCGCGATTGTTGCGCTCAACCTTCAGGATCAGCGCGCGGACGCGTTCGCCGACGCGGGCGACTTCGCGCGGGATCTGCTGATCGCGGCGGATCACGCCTTCGGCGCGGCCCAGGTTGACGATCACGTGGCCAAATTCGACCGACTTGATCACGCCGGTGACGAGCTCGCCGCCGCGGTCCTTGAATTCTTCGAACTGGCGCTCACGCTCGGCATCGCGGACCTTCTGGAAGATCACCTGCTTGGCCGACTGCGCGTCGATCCGGCCCAGATCCACCGGGGGCAGCGGATCGACGATGAAGTCGCCCAGCTTGGCATCCGGGTCCAGCTTCTGCGCGGCCTTGAGGTCAACCTGCTTGAAATAGTCCTCGACCACTTCGACCACTTCGACCACGCGCCACAGGCGCAGGTCGCCGGTGCGCGGATCGAGCTTGGCGCGGATGTCGTTTTCAGCGCCATAGCGGTTGCGAGCACTCTTCTGGATCGCTTCTTCCATCGCCTCGATGACGATCGCCTTGTCGATCAGCTTCTCGTTCGCGACCGAGGTGGCAATCGCCAGCAGCTCAGCGCGGTTGGCGGAAATCGGACTGGCCATATTCAGTCTTCCTGTTCTTCAACAATTTCATCGGCCCCAGCACTATCGAGGGGACGGGTGGCGGCAATCAGCTTGTCCGTCAGGACCAGCTTGGCGGATTGGATGTGGGCATAGGGAAAGGAAACCCGGCCCGATTTCTTGTCTTCGAGGCTGACTTCGTCGCCCTCAATCCCGATCAGGTCGCCTTGCAGCGACTTGCGGTTACCATCAACGGGATTGGTCAGCGAAACGCGCGCTTCGTGCCCGGCCCAATTGGCAAAGTCCTTCGCCCGCGTCAGCGGGCGGTCGATCCCCGGCGAGCTGACTTCCAGCCGGTAGGCGTCGTGGATCAGCACTTCGCCCTTTTCCTCCAGCGCGTCGATCGCATCGGAGATCCGGCGCGACAGCGCGGCGCAGTCTTCGATCACCAGCTGGCCGGTTTCGGGGCGTTCGGCCATGATCTGCAGGGTGAATTCCTCGGCTTCGGACAGCGGCCCAATGTCGCCGCCCTTGAAATAGCGCACGCGCACCAGATCGAAGCCGAGGGCCTGGGCCTCCGGCTCGACAAGTGCAGTAATGCGCGCGATATCCGTCACTCGAATTCCCACTTCCTTCCTCCCCCTTGATGGGGGAGGGATACCGTAGCTTGGCGGCAGCGCCGCCTAGCGAAGGTTGGGTTGGGGTGATCTGGCAACCAGGCGCATCGCCTTGCCGCACCATCACCCCCATCCAACTGCGCCTAGGTTCGCTACGCTCACCAAGGCTTCGTATCCTTCCCCCATCGAGGGGGAAGGTATTCCGGCCTTGTGACAACGGGGTTTCGCGCCGGCCCCTTTCGGCGCCAGCCCCTTCGTTGTGTCACAATGTCGGGATTGAGCGGCCAGATAGGCCCAGGCCCGCGCAATTGCAAGGGTGGAATCGCGCGCCATTGCTTTATCCGCAGCCTAGGCCTATATAAGCCGCGCTAACGTCGCCTGCGACGGAACTTTTCGGCCTACGCCTCATTCGTTCCCTTTCTCGCTTCTACGCTCCGCCGACCGCTCTTGGCCGGCGGGTCAATCGTGTTTCGTGAAAGGAACAGACCATGCCAGTAGGCACCGTAAAATTCTTCAATTCCGACAAGGGCTATGGCTTCATCGCTCCCGATGAAGGCGGCGGCGACGCTTTCGTGCACATCAGCGCGGTCGAACGCGCCGGAATGGGCACGCTCGATAAGGACCAGCGCGTTCAGTACGAACTGGAAACCGATCAGCGCGGCAAGACTTCCGCCGTCAATCTGTCGGCAGCCTGAGGCTGTGGCCAAAGAGGCACTACTGACCCTCGATGGCCAGATCGACGAGATCCTCCCGGACGGGCGCTTCGGCGTCATGCTGGAAAACGAACACCGGATTATCGCCTACACCGCGGGCAAGATGCGCAAGTTTCGCATCCGCTCGGTGGTGGGCGACCGGGTTCGGGTGGAGATGACCCCCTACGACCTCAGCAAGGGCCGCATCGTGTTTCGCGAGCGCGGGCCTGGCGGGGGTGGTACGGGGGTCCCTCCCGGAAAACGGCGGCATTAGCCTCCCAATAACAAAACCTGAAAGAAGACGGCGGCACAACGCCGCCGCGGAAATAAATATGACAATCAATACCCTGATACCGGCGCTGCGCCGCGGAATCGTCCGCGCTGCCTTTGCCCGGAACCGGGCCGGAAACGGCCCGCGGCTTCCCAGCCCGCCGCAGTTCTCCCCGCTAAGCCGCGAAGAGACCCGCCTGGCCGTCATCGAAGTGCTGGGCTGACAAACGCAGGAAGGCGAGCGCGCCCGATGATGTCCGAGAAGTACTGCATCGAACAGGCCGAAAGCTGCGAACGCGCGGCTGAGGCTGCGCCGCTCGCCAACCAGCGCGAGACATTCTTGCGTTCGCGCGCGGTCTGGCTGGAAATGGCGGAGCGCCAACAGTCGCTTCGCACCGCCCGGACAGAGCGCGAGCGCAGCCGAACCGAGGAACCCAATCATGTCGGATGAACGCCTTCGCCCTTTCCTGATCCAGCGCCAGAGCGACGGCACATTCCGCCTGACGGTGCGCGATATCCGCTATAACTCGCAGGACTATCCGATCGTCACCAATGTGCTGCAGGACGAAGTGTTCGAAACCTCGGCCGCGGCCAAGAATTTCGCCCGGGCCAAGTTCGACGCCAAAGCCGGGCAATACGCAACCAAGTAGGGCCTTGTTTTAGGGGTTTTGCGGGGTGGCAGGTTCCTGATCCGCAGGGCCAGCGTCTGCCGCCGCGCTGGCGCTAGCAGCCGGGCTGGCAGGAACGGGAGCCAGCCGGGCAGAGTCCTCAGCCAGATTGCGGGCCTCCTGCTGCGCGGCCAGGCGGGCCTGAGCCTCACGTGCGGCCGCCTTCTGTGCAGCGGCGGCAACGGCGGCCTTGTCGAAAGTCTCACCCTGCCGGGAACCCAGATCCAGCCAGCCGACCGAATTGGCGGCCCAGACCCCACCCGCCATGACCACCATCAGACAGACCGCCAGATACCAGGCCGAGACGCTCGAATCCTGCAGCGCGTCGGCGCGTTCGAGCTTTTTGCGGTTCGCTTTCATCGGCATTGCCTTCAGGAAACCTGTGAGGCCCTGGATTCTGCGGACAAGTGGTAAATATCAAGTATGCGGCGCGGCGAAGCGAAAGGACCGTCCGATACCTCCCGATTTGCCGGGCGAGGACATGATGGGTCGGTTACCAATCGGTTAGTCGGCGCTGCGATCGCTCAGCCCGTGCTTCTTCATCGCATGGCGCAGCTGGTCATAGCTCAGCCCCAGCGCCCTGGCGGTCTGGCGCTGGTTGTAGCGGTGCCGGGCCAGCGCCGCTTCGAGGATCGCCTTTTCGTGGGTATCGACCGCCGCCTTGAGGTCGCTGACCGCATCGAGTTCCACCCCGGGGGCGGCCGGTGGTCGCGGCGCGGCTGGAGCGGCTTCGCTGCGGTCCTGCGCATGCGCCATCGGTGCGGGTTTCCACGGGCTGTCGAACGGATCGAAGACGATGTGGGCGACCGGCTGGTTGAAGTCCTGCCAGCGATAGATCGCGCGTTCGATCACATTGCGCAGCTCGCGCACATTGCCCGGCCACTGGTATTCCTCGAGCGAGCGCAGCGCGGCTTCGGAAAAGCCCGGCCAGTGGTCCCAGCCCAGCTCGGCCGCCATCCGCCGCCCGAAATAGTCCGACAGCACCATGATATCGCCCTCACGCACGCGCAGCGGTGGCAGGGTAATGACTTCAAAGCTCAGCCGGTCGAGCAGGTCCGAGCGGAACCGGCCTTCATCGGCCAGGCGCGGCAAGTCCTCGTTGGTCGCGGCGACAATCCGGACATCGACCTTGATCGCCCGCGACGATCCGATCCGCGTCACTTCGCCATATTCGACCGCGCGCAGCAGCCGTTCCTGCGCGCCCATCGACAGCGTGGCCAGTTCGTCGAGAAAAAGCGTCCCTTTGTCGGCTTCCTCGAACCGTCCGGCGCGGGCTCTGGTAGCGCCGGTGAAGGCCCCCTGCTCATGACCGAACAATTCCGCCTCGATCAAGGTTTCCGGCAAAGCCGCGCAGTTGAGCGTGATCAGCGGCTCGGACCAGCGGCGCGAGAGCTGATGCAGGCGTTCGGCGATCAGTTCCTTGCCGGTCCCGCGCTCGCCAATCACCAGCACTGGCCGGTTGAGCGAGGCGGCGCGGCTGGCGCGTTCGACCGAGTCCAAAAAGGCGGTCGATTGGCCGACGAAATGCGATGTGCGGTCCATGCCCAAGTCTTAGCGAAAAACCCCAATAGTGCGCAATCATTACCACATGTCGTTCGTCGATTTGTCCGCAGAGCCCCGCAATTCAGCCACTTTCGGCATTTGGCACACACCTTGCTGAAGGGTGAACAAGCACATTTTCCCGAGGTGTCCCATGTTCACCAAGTTCAATACCAAGCTCGACAAAGCAGTGATACTGAGCGTTGTGGCCATGATCGGCTTCAACGTGGTCGTCCTAACCCAGCAGATGAGCGCCGCTCCGCACTATGCGCTGAGCCACAGCGCAGCTGCGGCGCAGGCGTGAGCCCGGCGGTGAGCCGCAAGATGGGCCATGAACCCCTTTCCCCGCTTGGGCCGGAATCCCAGGCATCCCCCGATGGCGGCCCCCAGTCCCCCCGCCGCCAGGGCATTCCGGCCCAGACCCCGCGCGCAGACTCCTTGCTAACTCCGCTTGGCGCAGGCAAATCGCGCGCCTCGCGGTTCGATTCAGAGGTTGAGCGTCTTCGCCAGTCTCCTACCCCGACCCTGTCCCATATCGGAGGGCCCTTGATGAGCATTTTCAGTCGTACCCGTGATATCATCGCTGCCAATTTCAACGACCTGCTCGAAAAGGCTGACGATCCTGAAAAGATGATCCGGATGATCATCTTCGAGATGGAGGAAACCCTGGTTGAAGTGCGGGCCAGCGCGGCGCGCACGATTGCCGACCAGAAGGAAATGCACCGCCACACCGTCAAGCTGGACCGGCTGCAGGCCGACTGGTCGGAAAAGGCCCAGCTGGCACTCAGCAAGGACCGCGAGGACCTGGCCCGCGCCGCCCTGGTCGAAAAGAAGAAGGCGGCCGACATGGCCGACCAGCTGAAGGAAGAGATCAAGGTGCTCGACGATGCGCTGCGCGCTTACGAGCTTGATATCGAGAAACTCCAGACCCGCCTGCGCGAAGCCCGGGCCCGCCAGGGTTCGATCGTCGCGCGGCTGGAAAGCGCCGAAAACCGCGTCAAGCTGCGCACGCTGCTGGCCAGCGAGCGGGTGGACGAGGCGATGGCCCGCTTTGACCAGCTGGAACGCCGGGTCGATTACGCCGAAGGCCGCGCTGATGCGCTGAGCCTGGCCGACGGTACCGGCAAACCGACGCTGGCCGACGAGATCGCCGCGCTGGCTGGCCAGGACAAGATCGACGAAGAATTGGAAGCCATGAAGGCCGCGCTCAAGGGCGCTGGCAGCGACGCAAAGGAAGATTGAGCCATGGAAGATGTCCTTGTCCCCGCCATTGTCATGGGGATCCTGTTTATCGGCTTGCCGTGGCTGATCCTGCATTACGTGACCAAGTGGAAGACCGCCCCGACCCTGACCAACGACGACGAATCGATGCTGGAAGAGCTCTACCAGCTCGCCCGCCGCCTCGATGAGCGGATGGACACGGTCGAGCGGCTGGTCGCCGCGGACAACCCCGGCTTTGAGCGCACCCGCCTGCTGAGCGATTCCGCGATGGACAACCAGCAGCTCGACGAACTCGAACGGCTCCGCCGCGACAGCAAGACAAAGGTTTCGACAGGGAGGACTGCAAAGTGAATGGCGAACGCACCCGCTTTTATCGCGACAAGCAGAATGGCAAGATCTTTGGCGTCTGCGCCGGGATTGCCGACTACACCGGGGTCGATGTGCTGTGGGTCCGCCTGGGCGCGGTTGGCCTGACCTTGATGGGCATGGGCTTTATCCCGCTGGCCTACATGGTGGTGGGGATGTTTGCGGCCAAGAAGCCGACGCACCTTTACACCGACCGGCAGGAACAGAAGTTCTGGCAAGGTGTGCGCCAATCGCCGACCCGCACGGCCCGCGAAGTGCGCGCCCAGTTCCGCGATATCGATCGCCGCCTGGCCGAGATTGAGACGTTCTACGTCTCGTCAAATCCGCGCCTTTCGGCCGAAATCGAACGCTTGCGCTAACACCGTCCTGGGGAGGACCTTACGATGGACCCTATTCTAATTCCGATCCTGGCGCTGTGCATTCCGATCGTCGCGATCTGGGCCAAGCACAAACAGAAGATCGCGCAAATTGAGATCGAGGCAACCGCCGAAAAGGCCGCCCAGTACGCCACCCGCAACACCGAACTGGAAGACCGCGTGCGGGTGCTGGAACGGATCGTCACCGACAAGGGCTATGACGTCGCGACCCAGATCGAGGCGCTGCGCGATGCCCGCAAGGTTGATGCCTTGCTTGAAAAACACGAAGGGAACTGAGCGATGGATTGGGGAGGACCGGGTTTCGTTATCATGATCATTGCCATCTCCACCGGAGGCTGGCTGATCAACAACTGGATCCGCGCGAAGCACGGCTATGCGCTGGAAGATGAATGGGGCGGCAAGAGTGCCCGCGCCGATAGCGAGGCAACCCGCAAGCTGGCTGCCGAAAACACCGAACTGCGCGAGCAGCTCGATCACTTCGCCGACCGGGTCAAAGTGCTCGAACGGATCGTCACCGACAAAGGCCTGAACGTCGCCGCCCAGATCGAGGCGCTGCGCGACCAGCCGCAACTTGAGGAACGCAAATGAGCCCCGAAGCCCTTGAAGTCATCCGCGTTGCCGGACCGATGATTGCCTTGGTCACGGCCACTGGGGTCATCGGCTGGGTGATCACCACCTGGTTGCGGATCAAGAACGGCTACCCGCTCGACGGAGCCTGGGGCCAGGCGGTCTATCCCAAGACCAGCAGCGAGGAAGCCGAACGGATCAAGCTGCTCAGCCAGGAGAACGCCCAGCTGCGCGCCGAACTCGGCTCGATCAAGGACCGGCTTGGCAATGTCGAGCGGATCGTCACCGATAGCGGCTATTCGCTGACCCACCAGATCGAGGCGCTGCGCGGCGAGAAGGACAAGGTGCAATGAACGCCGCCGAAACTTTTGCCTTCTGCGCACTGATCGTAGGACTGATCTGCGGCGCTGGCATCTGGCTCGGAGCCTACCAAAGCCGTTTGAAAAACCGCGAGCGCGAGCTGGAACTGCGCGCCCGGATTGCCGAAGCCGAGGCCATGGGCAGCCAGTCCGAACTGGCCCAGCTGGAGCAGCGCACCCGCGTGCTCGAACGCATCGCCACTGACAAGAACGCAAACCTCGCGGCGCAGATCGAAGACCTGCGCCAGCCAACCAAGATCGAAAGCCTGCGCGACGCCTGACGCGCGCCAGACAGGGAGAAGAAGCCATGCTCAACGAACCGCTTCTCACAACTGCCAGCCTGCTTGCATCCGTCGCCATCGTCACGCTTGCCGCGCTGCGCGGCTGGCAGGGCTGGCTGAGGCTCAAGACCCGCGAGCTTGACCTGCACCGGCCCGAGATCGAAGGCGGCTCTGGTTCGGGTATGGCCCGGATCGAGATCGCCGACCTCAAGGAACGGATCCGCAAGCTCGAAGCCATCGCGGCGGGAGTGGACCTGTGAAGGACCAGGCCTCGCACGCTGCGCGCGCCGGGATTGGCCTGGGCAGCGCGATCGCGGTGGCGATCAGCTGGAGCCTCAACAAGTCGATCGTCTGGGCGGTGATCCACGGCGTGTTCAGCTGGTTCTATGTGATCTATTACGTCTTCACCCGGCCGGGTGGGCTTTCCGGCTGAACTGGACCTCGCACCCTGCCCCGGCTAAGGGCGCCCCCATGCGCAGCCTTTCCGACATTCTCGACGAATACCTGTTCCTTGAAGGCGACGAACGCTATCGCCTGCTGATCGAGCTTGGACGCGAGCTGGACGCCATGCCCGATGCGCTCAAGACCGATGCCACGCTGGTCCGCGGCTGCTCGGCCTCGGTCTGGGTCTATCCCACCCAACTGGAAGACGGCCGCCTGCACTTCCTGGCCGACAGCAATGCCGCGATCACCAAGGGGATCGTCGCCTTGGTCCTCGCCGCAGTGCAGGACCGACCGGCCGCCGAAGTGGCCGCAATGGATGTCACCGCAGAGCTCGCCCCGTTTGACCTCAAAAACCAGCTCTCCTCCAACCGTACCCAGGGCGTGCCCAACATGATCGCGCTGGTGCGTGAACACGCCGCGCGGATCGCGGCGGGATAGGCCAATGAAACGCAGCCTCTATCTGGGTGCGGGGCTGACCAGTCTTGCGGCGGGACTGGTGGGCGCGGTGCTGCCGATCGTGCCGACAGTGCCATTCCTGCTGCTGGCAGCCTTCTGCTTTGCCCGCTCCAACCCGGTGTGGGAGCAGAAGCTGCTCGACCACCCAACTTACGGCGCTTCGCTGCGCCAATGGCGCGAACGCCGCGCGATTGCCCGCCCGGCCAAGATCGGCGCGATCGGGGCCATGACGGTGGGCGCAGTAGTGACCTGGTTTACGCTGGGCTGGCCGTGGGTGCTGGTCTCGCTGGCAGTGCTGGTCGTGGCTGGCGGCTGGATATGGACCCGCAACGAATAGAATCCCGCGCTCAATCCTCGCGCGGAGGGAAGAAGAACGCGGCGATCTCTTCGCCGATCCGCGCCGGGCGCAGCGTTTCCATGTCGATGAAGCACCAGCTGGACTGGATTTCGACCAGCACTTCCTCGCCGCGCTTGACCACGGTCTGGTAAAACGCCCGCGCGCCCTGGATCCGTTCGAGCAGCACCTTGGCGATCACCTCATCGTCAAGGAAGGCGGGCTTGCGGTAGGTAATTTCATGCTTGAGCGCGACCCAGCCGTGCGCCGCGATCGCCTCAGCCGGGGCAAGCTTGTGCCAGTGCGACAGCACAGCATCCTGCACCCAGCCCAGATAGCGGGCATTGTTCACGTGCCCCATGAAATCGATATCGTCGGGCAGGATCGTGATCGGGAAATAGTGTGCGGGGGCGGTCATGGGCTTCATATAGGCACGGCATTGTGACATTGCTATTAACATTGGTGCCAGCAGCGACGAGTTGCTTGCCTTGTGCGCCCGGCTGGGGCTAACGCGCCCGCTATGTCCAGTCAGCCGCGCACTCTTTATGAAAAGATCTGGGACGCCCACCTTGTCGAACGCCGCGAGGACGGGACCTGCCTGATCTATATCGATCGCCACCTGGTCCACGAAGTGACCAGCCCGCAGGCTTTCGAGGCGCTGCGCCTGACCGGCCGCACGGTCCGCCGCCCGGACCTGACGCTGGCGGTGCCCGACCACAACCTGCCGACCACTGC
>PNJT01000067.1 GCA_013822005.1 Novosphingobium sp.
GCCCGGCAAAACCCCGCCAACTTCACTTGGCGTTCAGGCTCGCTCTGGCTATAGGGCCTGCCATGTCCACACGCTCTCCGCTCAAACTCGCCCTGTCTGCCACTGCCGTCTCGGCCCTGCTGCTGCTGTCGGCCTGCGGGGGGCGTGGGGGTGGGCCCAAGGATACGGCCTTCGTCGCGCGCGATGTCGATACGCTTTACGGTGCCGCCAAGGAGCGGCTCAATCGCGGTGACACCATGCTGGCAGCGGCGCTGTTTGACGAGGTGGAGCGTCAGCACCCCTATTCGCCCTGGGCCCGCCGTGCCCAGCTGATGAGCGCGTTTTCGTACTATGTGGCGAAGGATTACACCAAGTCGGTCCAGGCCGCGCAGCGGTTCCTGTCGATCCATCCGGGCAACCGCGATGCGGCCTATGCCTATTACCTGATCGGGCTTTGCTATTACGAGCAGATCAGCGACGTGGACCGCGACCATAAGATCACCCGCCAGGCGCTCGATGCGCTGAACGAAGTGGTGCGCCGCTTCCCGACCTCGCGCTACGCCGCCGATGCCAAGCTCAAGATCGACCTGGTCAACGACCACCTGGCCGGCAAGGAAATGCAGATCGGGCGGTTCTACGAACGCTCGGGCCGCTGGCTGGCGGCGAGCGAGCGCTTCCGCAACGTCACCGAAAAGTATCAGACCACCAGCCACGCGCCCGAAGCGCTGTACCGGATGGTCGAAACCCAGCTGCAACTGGGCGTGCCGCAGGAAGCGCAGAAGTATGCTGCGGTGCTGGGGGCCAACTATCCCGGCAGCGAATGGTACGCGAAAGCCTATGCGCTGATGCAGAAGCACGCGCCGGGCTTGACGGTCAAGTAAGCCGCTTTTCCGGAGCGGTTTTCCAGTGAACGACACTGCCCGCCAGCGCGCCTATTACGAGCGCACGGCCGAACACTACGAGGCGATGCATGTCCGTCCGGATGACGAGCACGGGCGGGCGCTGGCCCGCTTTGCCGATCTGGCGCGGCGGATGGAGGCAGTCTCGGTGCTCGATGTCGGGGCCGGGACAGGCCGCGCACTCCAGTTGCTGGGCGCGGCATTGCCGGGGGTCAAGCTGGTGGGCGTTGAGCCCAGCGCGGCGCTGCGCAGTGTCGGCCATTCCAAGGGTATTTCCGAAGACGCGCTGATCCACGGCAGCGGCGAGGCCTTGCCGTTCGAGGACGGGGCCTTCGATTTCGTGATTGAAACCGGCATGCTCCACCACGTGCCCGAACCCGCCAAGGTCGTCGCCGAAATGCTCCGCGTCGCGCGCCGCGGCGTGATGATCTCGGATTCGAACAAGTTCGCGCAAGGTGCCAAGTGGCTGCGGCTGGTCAAGGCGCTGGTTGACCGGCTGGGGCTGTGGCCGGTGTTCATCTGGCTCCAGACCCGCGGCAAGATGGCCAAGTGGAGCGAAGGTGACGGACTGTTCTATTCCTATTCGGTGTTCGACAATCTGAACCAGGTCCGCGCGCGCTTCCCCGAAATTGACCTGGTCGCCACGGTCCCGATGACCGGCCCCAGCCTGCGCCGCGATGCGGGGCATATCTGCCTGATCGCGACCTCGGGGTAAGTTTCTACTCCCCAAGTTGACTTTTCGCGTCGCCGTGTGCTCTATGAACAGCGACCATGCTTTCGCAGAAAACCCGCTACACGATCCGTGCGCTTCAGCACCTGGCCGATACCTGGCGGCAAGGCCCGGTGCGGCTGGACACCATTGCCGAAACACAGAACATCCCGCGCAAGTTCCTGACCGTGATCCTCTCGGAAATGGTGCGCGGAGGGCTGGTCAATTCCACCCGCGGGCGCGACGGCGGCTATGAACTGGCGCTCGATCCGGTCGATATTCGTTATGGCGATATCATCCGCTTGACCCGCGGCAGCCTGGCGCTGGTCCCCTGCGCCAGCCGCAACGCGCACGAGCATTGCCAGAACTGCCTGCCCGAAACCGAATGCCGCCTGCGCGGGCTGATGCTGATCTTGCGCGATGAAATGGCGGCGATGCTCGACCAGGTGACCCTGGCAGATGCGATCAATGTGGAACCACCGTTCGAGGATGCCGAGACGGGGTGACTCAGCCTGGATCGCACGCTAGAACAGGCCGCGAACATGCTGACTTCGCTTGCCATCCGCAATGTCGTCCTGATCGAGGCGCTGGACCTGAGTTTTGGTCAGGGGCTGGGCGTGCTGACCGGGGAGACCGGGGCGGGCAAGTCGATCCTGCTCGATGCCTTGGGCTTGGCGCTGGGGGTGCGGGCCGATAGCGCGCTGGTCCGCGCCGGCGAGGATCAGGCCAGCGTCACCGCGACCTTTGAGTTCAACAAACTGCCCATGCCGATCCGCGCCATGCTGGGCGAGGCCGAGGTTGACGTTGAGCCGGGTGAGCCGCTGATCGTCAAACGGCGCCTCAAGGCCGACGGCGGATCGAAGGCCTTCATCAACGACCAGCCGGTCAGCGCCGCCTTGCTGCGCGAACTCGGCGCATACCTGGTTGAGCTGCATGGTCAGCACGATGACCGCGGCCTGGTCAATCCGCGCGGGCACCGGATGCTGCTCGATCGCTATGCCCGTGCTGACGTGGAGGGCGTTGCTGCGGCATGGGCCGACTGGCGCAAGGCCCGCGACGAGCTGGAAGCCGCCCGCGCGGCGATTACTCAGGCCAGCGCCGACCGCGACCTGCTGCTCGCCTACCTCGCCGAATTGATCGCGCTTGCCCCGCAGGAGGGCGAGGAGGCGGAGCTCGCCGAAGCGCGCGCGGCGATGCAGAAGGGCGAGCGGCTGTCGGGCGATCTCGAGGAATTGCGCAAGCTGTGGGCCGGATCGGATTCGGCGCTGACCACCTTGCGCAGCGCGGCGCGGCGGCTGGACCGGATCGCGGGCGAGCATCCCCTGCTGGGCGAGGCGCTGGCTGCGCTCGACCGTGCGGTGATCGAGGCGGGCGAGGCCGAGGACAAGCTGGAACGCGCGGCCGAGGCGCTGACTCACGATCCCGTGCAGCTGGATCGGATCGAGACCCGCCTGTTCGAACTGCGCGCCATGGCCCGCAAGCACCAGTGTCAGGTCGATGAGCTGCCGCACCAGATGCGCATGATGCGCGCACAGCTCGATGCGATCGAAGGCGGCGAGGCCAATGTCACCGCACTGGAGGCCGCCGCCGAAGCTGCGGGCGTCACCTATCGCGACAAGGCCGCCGCGCTCTCCGCCGCGCGGACCGAGGCGGCGCTGCGGCTCGATCAGGCGGTGGCGGGCGAATTGGCCCCGCTCAAGCTCGACGCCGCGCGGTTCCGCACCGGCGTGACCCGTCTGCCCGACGAGCAGTGGGGCGCCAGCGGGATCGACCGGGTCGAATTCCTGATCTCGACCAATCCCGGTGCCGATTTCGCCCCGCTGGCCAAGATCGCCTCGGGCGGCGAATTGTCGCGCTTCATCCTCGCGCTCAAGGTCGCCTTGGCCGAAGAGGGCGGGGCCGCAACCGTGATCTTCGACGAGATCGACCGCGGCGTCGGCGGTGCAGTCGCCTCAGCGATCGGCGAACGGTTGGCGCGCCTCGCCAGCGGCGGGCAGCTCCTCGCCGTCACCCACAGCCCCCAAGTCGCCGCGCGCGGGCACCGGCACTATGTGATCGCCAAGAGCAGCGAGGGCACGGTGACCCGTACTTCGGTCCATTTGCTGGATAGCGCAGGCCGCCAGGAAGAGATCGCGCGGATGCTCTCCGGCGCGGAAGTGACGCCTGAGGCGCGGGCGCAGGCGGACCGGCTGCTGGAGGGGGTGTGAGCAGCCACCCGCTCGATCGCCCGGTCTGGACCATGCTGACCACCCGCCAGGCGCTGCTGGCGCGCGGGGATCGGCGGGCCTGGCGGATTGACCCGGGCTTTGGTCCGTTCGCGGCAGCGCGCGATCAGGGGGACGAGGCGATGGCGGCGCTGGCCGATCTGGTCCGGCCGGGCGAGCATGTCTGGCTGGTCGAGCCCGAGGAGTGGCCCGCGCCGTCCGACCTGGTCACGGTGCGCACCGCGCCGCTGGCGCAGATGGTGGCTGAGGCGCCGATGCCGCTGCAGCCGGGCGATGACCAATGCGTGCTGCTGGGCGATGCCGATGCTGCCGAGATGGCCGAGCTTGCGCTGGCCACCGAGCCAGGTCCGTGGCGCGCGCAGACCCGGCGCTACGGCCAGTTCTATGGCGTGCGCCGCCAGGGCCGCCTGGCCGCCATGGCCGGTTCGCGAATGCTTCCGGGTGACACCTACGCCGAACTCTCGGGCGTCTGCACCTGGCCCGAGTATCGCGGACAGGGCCTGGCCGCGCAGCTGATCCGCCAGGTCATGGCCGGTTTTTCCGCGCGCGGGCTCACCCCGTTCCTGCACTCCTACGCGGGCAACGCCAAGGCGATCGGGCTTTATGAAGCGCTCGGCTTTCGCACCCGGCGCGCAATGGTTGTGACCGTGCTGGAGCGGGGTTAGGACCGGCGCATGGGAATCGATCTGACCGAAGCCGATGCCGCCAACGAGCTGATGCGGCTTGCCAGGCAAATCGCGCATCACAACCGGCTGTACCACGCTGAGGATTCGCCCGAGATCTCGGACGCTGCGTACGATGCGCTGGTGCGGCGTAACTCTGAGCTGGAGGCGGCGTTTCCGCATCTGGTTCGGGACGATTCGCCTAGCCGCAAGGTCGGGCATGAAGTTGCCGCTTCACCGCTGGCCAAGGTCCGGCACGACCAGCGGATGTTCAGCCTCGACAATGCCTTTTCGGACGAGGACGTAGCGGATTTCGTGGCGCGGGTGCGGCGGTTTCTGGCGCTGCCCGAGGATGCCGAAGTGGCGCTGACCGCCGAAGACAAGATCGACGGCCTGTCCTGCTCGCTGCGGTACGAACACGGCCAGCTGGTCCGCGCTGCGACCCGCGGTGATGGCGAGGTGGGTGAGGATGTAACGGCCAATGTCCGCACGATCCGTGACATCCCCGCGCATCTAACCGGAAAAGTGCCCGATCTGTTTGAGATACGTGGCGAAGTTTACATGGCGAAGGAGGATTTTCTGAAGCTCAATGCGGCGCAGGAAGCGGTGGAGGGCAAGATCTTCGCCAACCCGCGCAATGCTGCGGCGGGCTCGCTCAGGCAGAAGGATCCCACTGTCACCGCCGCGCGGCCCTTGCGCTTCCTGGCCTGGGGCTGGGGCGCGGCGAGTGAAGTTCCAGAAGTCAGCCAGTTCGCAATGATGCAGCGGATCGCCGCGTGGGGCCTGCCGGTCTCGCCGCTGCTGGCGCGCTGCGAGAGCGTTGACGCGATGCTGGCGCATTACCGCGCTATCGAGCACCGCCGGGCAGAGCTGGGCTATGACATCGACGGGGTGGTTTACAAGGTTGACCGGCTCGACTGGCAGGAACGACTGGGCTTTGTCGCCAAGGCCCCGCGCTGGGGGATCGCGCACAAGTTCCCGGCTGAACGCGCCGAAACCGTGCTGGAAGCGATCGACATCCAGGTCGGCCGCACCGGCAAGCTCACTCCTGTGGGGCGGCTGACCCCGGTGACGGTGGGCGGGGTGGTGGTCTCCAACGTCACGCTCCACAATCGCGACGAGATCGCGCGGCTGGGCGTGCGTCCAGGTGACCGGGTGGTGATTCAGCGCGCCGGCGACGTGATCCCGCAAGTGGTCGAAAACCTGACCCGCGATGTGCCGCGCGAGGTCTATCATTTCCCTGACCACTGCCCCGAATGCACCAGCGAAGCCGTGGCCGAGGAGGGCGAGGTTGATGTGCGCTGCACCGGCGGGCTGATCTGCCCGGCGCAGCGCACCGAACGCCTCAAGCATTTCGTCAGCCGCGCCGCGCTCGATATCGAGGGGCTGGGCGAGAAGACCATCGACGAGTTCTTTGCGCTCGGCTGGCTTGAGAGCCCGGCTGACATTTTCCGGCTAAAGCACCGCCGCGAGGTGATTTTGGGCCGCGAGGGGTGGAAGGAGAAGTCGGTCGATAACCTGCTCGCTGCAATTGAGGCGAAGCGTTCGCCTGATGCCGCGCGGATGCTGTTTGGCCTCGGGATTCGCCATGTCGGTGCGGTGACAGCGCGGGATCTGCTCAAGCGGTTTGCGACTTTGGAGAGATTGCGGGAAGTGGCGGTAGCCGCGCATTCCTCCCCGGAACGGGGAGGGGGACCAGCGAAGCTGGTGGAGGGGCACCCTCCGGAATCACCAACCTCGCCGCACCCTCAGGAAAACCTGCCCGTGCCCCTCCACCATCCTGCGGATGGTCCCCCTCCCCGTGCCGGGGAGGCATTGGCCGAACTCACCTCCATCGATGGCATCGGCCCCGCAGTGGTCGAAGCCCTGGGCGATTTCTTTCACGAACCGCACAACGTCGCGGTCTGGGAAGACCTGCTCTCCGAAGTCTCCCCGCCGCCCTATGTGGTCGAAACCAAGGACAGCGCGGTGGCCGGCAAGACCGTGGTCTTCACCGGAGCGCTGGAGACGATGAGCCGCGACGAGGCCAAGGCTCAGGCCGAACGGCTGGGTGCGCGCGCGGCGGGATCGGTATCGGCCAAGACCGACCTGGTGGTGGCCGGGCCCGGCGCGGGATCGAAGCTGAAGAAAGCGGCAGAACTGGGGATCGAGGTGATCGACGAGGCTGCCTGGGCGGAGATCGTGCGTGCTGCAGGCTAGCTGACGGCGAACATCTTGTCGTAGGCTGCCCGGTTTTCCTTGATCCACAGCATGCCTTGCATGTCTTCGGGATCGAGCTTCGGATCGAACCGCAGGCCGCAATTGTTACCGCGCACCCAGACCACTGTGGCGAAGGCGCGCAGTTCATGGAAGCTGAGGATCAGGCCCTGTTCGGGGGCCAGCGGCCGGTCAATCTTGAGCCGCGCGCCGGCCATCGAGATATCGTCGATCACGCAGCTGCGCCGCTCGTGCATCAGTTCCAACGTTGCAGGCACGCCCAGCCGTAGCCGGTTGAGCTTGCGGCTGCCTTGTCTTTGCGCGGGGAACGGCTGGAGTCCCATACCTCTGCCGTAGCGGCAGAATGTTAACCATATGCTACGAATGCTCCTCGGCGCGCAGCACCGCCGATCCGCGCCCAGTGCGCAGCGCAATGATCAGCACACCGCTGAGCGCGATGACCGTGCCGACGATCATCTTGGCGTCGATCGGATCGTCGATCAGCCAGGAGCCCAGGCCGATCGTCATCAAGGGGGTCATCAAGGTCAGCGCGGCAACCAGGTTGGCTTCGTACTTGGCGATCAGGAAGTAATAGGCGGTATGCGCGAAGATCGAAGTGACCAGCGCTGAATAGAGCACCGCTGCCAGCGCGGGCCAGCCCGCCGCCATGGTGCTTTCCAGCGCGTTTGGTTCGAACACCAGTGAGAACGGCATGATTACCGCCGCGCCCATCAGTGCGACCCAGGCCTGGAACTGCAGCGGCGAGATCTCGTCCATCTGTTTCATCATGATCGCCCCCAGCGATCCGCAGAAGGCCGAGGCGAGCAGCAGCAGCATGCCAGCGCTGATCGTGAAGCCCGGCTGGTACATGACGATCAGTACCCCGCCGAAAGCCAGCATGATCCCCAGCGTGCGCCGCCAGCGGATCCGCTCACCCAGCATCACGATCGACAGCAAGGTGGTCATCGGCACGCTGGTCTGGACCACGATTGCCGCTTCCGAGGCCGAGACCCAGTTCAGCGCCAGGAACATCAGCGCGAAACTGCCGCCGCCCATCAGCAGGCCCAGCACCGCGATCCGCCACAGCGGTTTGGGCACCGGGCGCAGCCAGGGCAGGGTGCAGACGAGGACGATGCCAAAGCGCAGCGCAGTGTAGAACAGCGGCGGCACATGCCAGTGGCTGACCAGCACTTTGCTCAGCACATTGTTGCTGGCCCAGACCAGGCAGATCAGCACAAACAGCAGGAAGTGGCGGAGGCTCACCGCGCCAGCACTTTGGCGGACCAGGTACGCTTGCGCAGCCACAGGATCGACCAGTCGCCGTTGACGATGCGGCCTGCGATCCGCAGCCCCGCACGGCGGCAGGCGCGGCGGACCTGGTCCTCTTGTGTTTCGAGCAGTCCTGCCAGCAGCAGGCTGCCGCCGGGCAGCAAGTGCGCTGAAAAAAGCGGAGCCAGATCGATCAGCGGCCCGGCCAGGATATTGGCGATCACCAGGTCATAGGGCCCGCGCGCCTTGAGCAGCGGATGCTCCATCCCGTCGGCCACCAGCATGGTCAGCTCGCCCGGCCGGTGCCCTTGGGCAATTCCGTTGGCGCGGGCATTGTCATCGACCACATCGAGACAGACCGTATCGATATCGCTCGCGGTGGCCAGCGCGCGCGGCCACAGGTGCAGCGCGGCGAAGGCCAGCAGGCCGGTGCCGGTTCCGATGTCGGCCAGGTTGCGCACCACCAGCCCGCGCGCCTTCAATTCGCTCAGCATCTCCAGACACCCGGCGGTGGTGGCGTGCTGGCCGGTGCCGAAGGCCTGGCTGGCCGGAATGCAGAAATCGCGCAGGCCCGGCGCACGCAGCGGCGGATGCTCGGGCGTGTGGACATGAAAGCGCCCCGCGCGGATCGGATCGAGCCCTTGCTGGCTGTGGGTCAGCCAGTCGGTGTCGGGCAAGGGTTCGGCCTTGAGCGCCGGGGCTGGTCCCGCAAACAACCGGGCGATGGCGGCCTTCTGGTTCTTGCTGGGCTTGCTGGGCAGATAGACTTCCAGCCGCCAGTCATCGGGACGGTCTTCGGCAATCTCGCTGCCGGCGATCACCATTTCGGGATCCCAGTCCTCCGCTTCTTCGTGCGCGACCAGCGCCGCTTCGATCTTGGGCCGCGGCGCGAAGGCGATGACTTTCCAGCTCTGGCTCACTGTCCGGCCCGTTCCCTGGCCAGCCGCTTTTCCAGCCGGTCGCTGCCGGCCGCAGCATAGGCAATGCAGGCCCGCGGGGTGGTCAGCGGCATCTTGCCCGACAGCCGTTCCAGCAAGTCGCTGCCGCCCGGATGCGGGGTCAGCAGCAAGTCGCACGGCAACGCCTCGATCGTGCGCAGGCCGTCGCGCGCCGCCTCGACCCGTTCGGGGTGCTTGGTGAAATGATAGTCGTCGGAAGAGATCGTGTTGACGCTGTCGGCATAGGCCACGGTCAGGCACTTGCCGGCCTCGCAGCTTTGCCAGGTCCAGCTGGCCGAACCGGGCGAATGGGTGGGGTTGGCATGCATGGTGAAGCGCGTGCCGCCGATGATCAGCGAAGCGCCGCTGCGCAGCACCCGGTCCACGCGGACCGGCTTCATCGGGTAGTTGGCCAGCAGTGCGGCTTGCGGATCATCGGGATCGGCTTGGCCGGTGCGCATGGCCTTGGCTGCACCGGGGCTGACCGCAAGCTGCGCGCCGGTTGCCTGCTGGATCAGGGCCATGCCGCCGACATGGTCAAAATGCTCGTGCGTCATCACCAGCCACTTGATCTGCTTGGGATCGAAGCCCAGCGCCTTGATATTGGCCAGCACGTGCGGCGCGGCCTCTTCGGTGGCTGTGTCAATCAACACCAGCCCGGCGCCGGTTTCGATCAGCACCACGGTGATGCCGCAGGTCCCGACGTACCACGTGCGGCCGTGGATCTTCGCAGGTGGGGCCGGATCGGACCAACCGTCGCGGGTTCCGCAGGCGGTAAGGATGTCCTTGCTGGCACCGGGGCGCTCTGGCGCGGAAGCGGCCTTCGCGCCCAGCAGGGCAAGGGCGCCAAGGGCGATCAGCGGCTTAGCGGACATAGCTGGCTCCATTGGCGTCGATGACCGTGCCGGTCATGCTCTCGGGCGCGTCGAGCGCACAGAATTCGACGATCCGGGCGATTTCCTCAGGCGTGGCCACGCGGCCCAGCGGGATATCGGCGAGCAGGCCCGGCCCGCCGCGACTGGCCAGATAGTCTCCGGCCATTGCGGTGTCGGTAAAGCCGGGGCAGACCGCGTAACTCATCACACCCAGTCTCGCATATTGCCGGGCGATCGTCTTATGCATTGCGATCATGCCGCCTTTCGCTGCGGCATAGTGCCAATGATCGGGCGAATCCCCGCGATAGCCCGCGCGGCTGGCGACATGAACCACGCGCCCGCCGCTGGCCCCTTCCAGCCAATGCCTGACCGCATAGCGCGACAGCTCGGTCGCGGCGGTCAGGTTGATCCGCAGGGTATCCTCCCAGTTGTCGAGCCATTCGATGTCGGAAAGGGTGATCGGGTTGGCGGAAAACAGCCCGGCATTGTTGACCAGCACGTCGATCCGGCCATGGGCCGAGCGGTCCAGCGCCTCCTGCCAGATCCGCGCCGGGGCAGTGGGGTCGGCCAGGTCCGCGCCGATCGTGTGGGCATCGTGCGCCTTGCTGGCATGGCCGATCACCCGCGCCCCGCGCGCCCGCAAGGCCGCAGCAATCGCCGCGCCAATCCCGCGCGAGCTTCCGGTGACAAGGATGGTGGGCTGGGTCATTTTGCAGGCACTACACCAAGCACAAGGACTGACAATCCCCCTCCCCATAGGGAAGGGGCTAGGGGTGGGGGTACGACGCTGGCGTGGAACCCTCACCCCCAAACCCCTCCCCACCGGGGAGGGGCCAGCGATAGCCCGCTTGCACAACGGCCCATTTTGACTAAGGGGATGTGCACGAAAGGGGCCCGCGCCCCGCCAACCGCACAGGGATTTACCCGCAGATGGCCCAAGCTGAAACCAAGCCAAAGAGCCGCCCGATATCGCCGCACCTGGGGATCTGGCGCTGGGGTCCGGCGATGTTCACTTCGATCCTCCACCGGGTGACCGGCAATGGTCTGGCTTTCGTCGGGCTGGGGGTGCTGTTGTGGTGGCTCTATGCGCTGGCCGCCGGGCCGATCGCCTATGACACTTTCGCCGCGCATGCCGGGGCCTGGTATGGCAAGGTCGTGCTGGTCGGTCTGACCTGGGCCTTCTTCAACCACATGGCCTCGGGCCTGCGCCACTTCGTGCTCGATATCGGCGCCGGTTACGAGCTCAAGAACAATAACCTCTGGTCGGTCCTGACCCCGCTGCTGGCCGTGGCCGCGACGGTGGCCACCTGGACCGTGATCCTGCTCAAGTAAGGGAACGACGATGGGTAACGGAACCTCGATCGGACGCGTCCGCGGGCTTGGCTCGGCCAGGCACGGCGCGCAGCACTGGCTGGTCCAGCGCTATACCGCGATCGGCAACCTGCTGGCGGGGCTCTACCTGCTGTTCTCGCTGGTGGGCCTGGGCGAATTCACCCACAAGGCGCTGCATGCCTGGCTGAGCAAGCCGCTGCCCGCCGTGATGGTCGCGCTGTTCGTGGTCAGCACCTTCTGGCACGCGCGGCTGGGGTTGCAGGTGCTGGCCGAGGACTATGTCCACGAAGAGGGCAACAAGTTCGCCGTGAAGGCGCTGCTCAACCTTTTCGCTTTCGCCGGGGCGGCCTTTGGCCTGCTCTGTGTCGTCCGCATCGCGCTCGGAGCCTGAGCATGCCAGAATCGACCTCCGCCCCCGCTTACAAGATCATCGACCACACTTATGACACTGTCGTCGTCGGGGCCGGCGGCTCAGGCCTGCGCGCCACGATGGGCAGCGCCGAGGCGGGCCTCAAGACCGCCTGCATCACCAAGGTGTTCCCGACCCGCAGCCATACCGTTGCCGCGCAAGGCGGGATCGCGGCGAGCTTGCAGAACAACAGCCCCGATCACTGGACCTGGCACATGTTCGACACCGTCAAGGGGTCGGACTGGCTGGGTGACCAGGATGCGATCGAATACATGGTCCGCGAAGCGCCAGCCGCTGTCTACGAGCTGGAACACGCCGGGGTGCCCTTCAGCCGCAACCCCGATGGCACGATCTACCAGCGCCCGTTCGGCGGGCACATGCAGAACATGGGCGAAGGCCCGCCGGTGCAGCGGACCTGCGCTGCCGCCGACCGCACCGGCCACGCCATGCTCCACGCGCTCTACCAGCAGAGCCTGAAGTACGACGCCGACTTCTTTATCGAATACTTCGCGATCGACCTGATCATGGAGAACGGGGTCTGCCGCGGCGTGATCGCGATGTGCATGGAAGACGGATCGATCCACCGCTTCCGCAGCCATGC
>PNJT01000068.1 GCA_013822005.1 Novosphingobium sp.
GCAGTAAGGCGCTAGGTCTTACGCCGGGGGGGGGTAATTCGGTTAGCTTCGTTGGGCGTCTTGAGATGAGAAGCCTAGAGTCTGATGACTTTGCATGGAATCGCAAAGCCCCTCCCCATTGGGGAGGGGTTGGGGTGGGGGTTCCGCGCTGGCGTCGAGCCCCCACCCGCGTTCAGAGTCACGTGCCTCTGAACGCCCCCTCCCCGACGGGGAGGGGGCGCTGCGTCAACCTAACGTCATCACGCTCTAACGAAGGAGTGGTTGTATGAAGACGATCAAGTGAGCAGCAATGGTAATTGCCACAATTGCGACCGTTGCGTCGGCCCCCGCAGCAGCCGACCCGAATGGGTATATTCGCATTGGGGATGAGTGCTATCTGAATATGCGCTATCCGCTGCCGGTCTTGATCAGAATCCCTTGCCCTCGAGAGATACTCGGAGACAATTGAAGACATGCGATGGCCCTCGAACATCACATGTCTTGCGCTGATTGTCGCGGCCTGGGCGGGGGCAACCTCCGCCCAGGCAACGGCAAACGAGCAAGATGCCATTGTCGTGACCGGCAATCGGCAGCAACAAGCGGAGGTTGCAGCAGAACAGGCTGCGGCAATTACGCTGAGAACGCTGGCTGACAATCCGCTACCGCGCCACTACACCCCAATCTGCGTCAAGGTGTTCGGGATCGATCAGGCTTTTGCCGAGGTTCTTGGTGAGCGAGTGATGGAAAATGCCAGGCGCCTCGATTTGCAAACGGGCAAGACGGGCTGCCAGCCCAATGTCTGGATTGGATTTGCTTTCAATAGCAAGGCCGAAGTCGAAAAGCTGCGCAGGCAGCTGCCGGAAATGTTTGGTACGTTTAGCAAGGTCGAAGTTGAACGGATCTTCCGCGGCAGCGGCGCGGCGCAGGCTTGGCATTCAACCGAAGTGAGGAACGCCGACGGTCGGCCAATGCGCTACAGGACGATTGAAGTATTTGGCCGCTCGGCAACGGTGAAATCTACCGATCAGTACCGTAGCGGCCGCCTGACTTCGCCAATCAGAGTCGACATAAACGGGACCATTGTAGTGTTCGATGCTGCACGTGCCCAAGGGCGAACGATTCTGCAGCTGGCCGACTATGCCACGATGCGGATTCTGGCCCCGGTGCAGGATTTCGACAAAATGCCTGATGGAGGTGCGCCGTCGATCCTGCAGCTGTTTGCAGAAGAGGCCGCATCGGTCGATGGCCTGACTGAGTTCGATTGGGCCTACCTTTCCGCCTTTTACAAGCTGGACCGCGGTGCCACTGCGAGTGCTGTCCACGACGCGACCAGGAAGGCGATGCTCGACGGGACCGGGCAGCGGCTGCGCGAGAAATCGGGCGAACCTTAGAAAAGGTTGACAAGGTGCCGCCGAAAGCCCGTTAGCTGGGCCCGTGACCAAGCGAGCGGAAGCCGGGCGTGCAGGCGCCAACACCATTCCCAGCCAGCGCGCGGTGATTGACCGGCGCGCGCTGGCGGGGGCAATTGCCGACACGGTGGAAGCCAAGGGCGCGGCCAGGGCGCGGCCCAAGGTGGTCGAGCTGCTGCGCGGTGCGCTGGCCGCTGGGCGCGAGGAGATCGCCCGGCGGCTGGGCGAAAAGCCGACCATGGGCCACGACAGTGCCGAAGCGCAGGCGTTCCTGGTCGATCAGCTGATCCGGGTGATCCACGATCATGTGACGCAAGAGGTTTACCCCGCGCCCAACCGCACATCGGGCGAGCGGCTGACGATCATGGCGGTCGGCGGCTATGGCCGGGGCGAAATGGCCCCGCATTCGGACGTTGATATTGCCTTCATTACGCCCGGCAAGCAGACCCCGTGGTGCGAGCAGGTGATCGAAGCGATGCTCTATTTCCTCTGGGATCTGGGGCTCAAGGTCGGGCAATCGAGCCGCAGCCTCGACGATGTCGTGCGGATGGCCAAAAGCGACCTGACGATCCGCACCGCGCTTTTGGAAGGGCGCTATGTCTGGGGCGACCAGGCCCTGTTCGACGAAGCGCAGAGCCGGTTCTGGGCCGAAGTGGTGGCCGGGACCGAACGCCAGTTCGTCGCCGAGAAACTGGGCGAGCGTAACGAACGCCACAAGCGGCTGGGCGACAGCCGCTATGTGGTCGAGCCCAATGTCAAAGAGGGCAAGGGCGGCCTGCGCGATCTGCACACGCTCTACTGGATCGGCAAGTACCTCCACCACGTGCGCGGGGTGTCCGATCTGATCGAGGTCGGGCTGCTGACCGGGGCCGAATACCGCGCCTTCCGCCGCGCCGAGAACTTCTTCTGGGCGGTGCGCTGTCACTTGCACACCATCACCCGGCGCTGCGAGGACCGGCTGACTTTCGACATGCAGCGCGAGGTTGCCGCGCGGATGCAATTCGCCGACCGCCCGGGCAAGAGCGGCGTCGAACGCTTCATGCAGTACTTCTTCCTGCAGGCGAAGCGGGTCGGCCACCTGACCGGGCTGTTCCTGGCCCAGCTCGACGAGCAATCGGGCAAGAAGGCCCCGCGCGGGCTGCTTGCGGGGTTTCGGGCGCGCAAGCGCAACCTCAAGGGCTATGTCGTCTATGGCGGCAAGATCACCGTGCCTTCGGAGACATGGTTCAGCGAGGACCCGGTCCGCCTGATCGAGATTTTCGTGCTGGCCGACGCCAACCAGCTTGAGGTCCATCCCGATGCGCTGCGGCTGGCCTTGCGCGATGCCCGCGCGGTCGATGCGGTGCGCGAGGACCCGCGCGCCAATGCGCTGTTCATGGACCTTTTGACCAGCCGCAACGATCCCGAAACCGTGCTGCGCTGGTTCAACGAGGTCGGCGTGTTCGGCCGCTTCGTGCCCGATTTCGGCCGGGTCAACGCGCAGATGCAGTTCGACATGTACCACCACTACACGGTCGATGAGCACACCATCCGCGCGGTCGGGCTGATGGCCAGGATCGAGAAGGGCGAGATGAAGAGCGAGCATCCGCTGGCCAGCGGGATCATCCACAAGATCCAGAACCGCCGCGCGCTCTATGTCTCGATCCTGCTCCACGATATCGCCAAGGGCCGGCGCGGCGACCATTCGGTGCTGGGGGCCGAAGTCGCGCTCAAGCTGTGCCCGCGGCTGGGGATGAGCGAGGAGGAGGTGCATCTTGTCTCGTGGCTGGTCGCCCAGCACCTGCTGATGAGCGCGGTCGCCTTCAAGCGCGATCTGGCCGACTGGAAGACGATCACCGATTTCGTCGCGCAAGTGCAGTCGGTCGAGCGGCTGCGGCTGCTCGCCATGCTGACCATCGTCGATATCCGCGCGGTCGGCCCAGGCGTGTGGAACGGCTGGAAGCGCCAGCTGATCCACGAGCTTTACGATGCCGCCGAGGAACGCCTGCGGCTGGGCCACGTCCAGCACGGGCGCGAGCACCGGGTGGCGGCCAAGCAGGCGACCGTGACCGAACGGCTAGGCAAGGCCAAGGCCCTGGTCGGCAAATATGCCAAGCAGTTCGGCGATGCCTACTGGATCGCCGAGCCCGACGATATCGTCGCGATGAACCTGACCCAGCTGGACCGCGCCAAGGGCGCCGCGCTTGACGTTCACTGCGAATACTACGCCGCGCGCGGGGCGACGCTGGTGACAGTGATCGCCGCCGACCACCCGGGGCTGTTCTACCGGATTGCCGGCGGCATCCACCTGGCCGGCGGAAACATCATCGACGCGCGGATCCACACCACGCGCGGCGGCATGGCGGTCGATAACTTCCTGGTCCAGGACCCGCTCGGCAGGCCGTTTTCCGAAGACGCCCAGCTCGCCCGGATCAGGACCATGATCGCCGATGCACTCGCCAACCGGGTCAAGCTGGTCGCGCAGCTCACCGCGCGCCCCAACGCCCGCCCGCGCGCCGATGCTTTCGACGTGCGGCCCTCGGTCGAATTCGACAACCAGGCCTCGAACCGCTTCACCGTAGTCGAAATCAACGCCCGCGACCGCCCCGCGCTGCTCAGCCGCCTGGCGCGCGCGCTGTTCGAAGCCAAGCTGATGGTCCACTCCGCCCACATCGCGACTTACGGCGAGCGCGCGGTGGATACGTTCTATGTCACCGACCTGCTGGGTGAGAAGGTCGATGCGGGCGCGCGGCTGAAAGCGGTCGAGAAGCGGCTGCTTGAGGCGGCGGATGAGGAGTCGGTGGAAGTAGCGGCCTAGCTAAAGCCCCTCCCCGGCGGGGAGGGGTTGGGGTGGGGGCTCGAAGCCAGCGTGGAACCCCCATCCCAACCCTTCCCCACCGGGGAAGGGCTCCGAGATGTCAAGGCTCCCCGGTCTACCCAATCAACGCTTCCGCGATCTGCACCGCGTTGAGCGCGGCACCCTTGCGCAGGTTATCGCCGACCACGAACAGCGCGAGGCCGTGTTCGACCGTGCGGTCCACCCGGACGCGGCCGACGAAGACCGGGTCCTTGCCGGTCGCTTCCAGCGGGTTGGGGCATTGGCTCAGCACCACGCCGGGAGCCGCGCCCAGCAGTTCGAGCGCGCGCTCGGGCGAGATCGGGCGTTCGAATTCGACATTGAGCGCCACCGAATGCCCGGCGAACACCGGCACCCGCACACAGGTGCCCGAAACCGGCAGGCCGGGAATCTCGAGGATCTTGCGGCTCTCGTCGCGCAGCTTCAACTCTTCCTCGGTATAATCGTCCTCACCCAGCACATAGTTGAGCGGCACCACATTGTGCGCGATCGGCACGGCCCACTTTTCGGGGGGCGGCAGCAGGTCGTCATGCCCGCTTGTCGCCAGCAGTGCCGCCTGATCTCCGACATGGGCGAGCTGGCGGGCCAGAATGTCGATCCCTTCCTGCCCCGCGCCCGAGACTGCCTGATAGGTGCTGGCGACGATCCGCTTGAGCCCGGCCTCGTCATGAAGCGGCTTCAAGGCGGGCATCACCGCCATCGTGGTGCAATTGGGGTTGGCAATGATCCCCTTGGGCAGCTGCGCCATGGCATGGGCGTTCACTTCGGCGACGACCAGCGGCACCTCCGGGTCCGAGCGGAAGGCCGAGCTGTTGTCGATCACAATAGCGCCAGCAGCCGCGACCTTGGGCGCCAGCGCCTTCGAGGTCGCGCCGCCAGCCGAGAACAGCACGATGTCGAGGCCAGAGTAGTCAGCCTCGGCAGCGTCCTCGATGGTCACGCCATCCAGCACCTTGCCCGCTGAACGCGCCGAGGCGAACAGCCGCAGTGCGGCAATCGGGAAGCCGCGCTCCTTCAGGATGGCGCGCATGGTCGAACCGACCACGCCGGTTGCGCCGACGATGCCGACATTGAGTTGTTGTCCCCGTTGAAATCGGTGAACGTCGAAACGATGAACCATGATGCTACTCCTGATGGGGGAGAGCAGGACGGGGGTTGCTTTGTCTCGTCAAGAAGCCCCGCCTGCTCGTGTGCGGGGCGGGTTGTCGGGCGGCTTAGTTGCGCTTGCCCACAACCGTTCCCGCCGTGGCGGTCGGTTTGATGGTAATGGGTGTGGCCGGCATGTTCGACATGACCCGCGCCTCTAACGCCCACTTTGCGCAATGGCAACGGCATATGTCTCTCAATCGACCAGCCAGCTAGCCGTTTTCGTTCTGCCGCTGATTTATGAGGACATAGGACGCGAAAGCCTTGCGATGCTTGATCGGACAGCGATTGAATCGTTGCATTACTGCACGTACATCGGCAGCGTAAGTCGCGGAATCAAGACCTGTAATTGCTGCTTTGGGGTTGTAGTCGGCCTCATGCCTCTTCTCCTGCAGGGAGACAAAGAGGCTAGACAAATCCTTCACTGAATTTGGAAAATTCAGAGTGTGGTTTTCCAATGCGATTGTCTTGCAGCGCTTTTTGACTGATTTATGATCCAGCGCTCGGTAGACTTGGTTCCATGCCCTCTGTCGCCTACATGCCAAGGACGACCCTATCATGCGATCGGCGCATTCGGCGCAGATGAAATGGAAGAGCGCGTAATAAACTGTGCTCATTGCCCTGCGAATTGACGTATCTGTAGGATTTCCGCCATTGCCGGCGAGCAAAATGTCTGCCGTTTCGATTAGCTCAAGCGGCTGCACTCAGGCGCGCATTTTCGTCTACAGAGCGGAATGACAAAATTGGGAATCCGAAATTATCTCTGGAAAGAGCACCCCAAATTTGGCGCGTCAAACCGCTGACCTGAGAAACCTCAGGCTTCTCCTTTAAGAGGACGACAACCTTTACAATCTTGTCGCCATCAGCGTCGAAGTCTTCTTCGATCAGAATGCCGTCAAGAATGCTTTCCGGGAAGCGCTCACGGATAAAGCGCTCCACATGCAGTTTGAGCCTAGGATCAATGCGCGTATCCATAGGAATAATATAAGGGGCTAACGGTTTAAAAAGTCCATACTTGGGGAAATAAGCCTCTTAAGGCTACGCCCGAGCACGCGACGGGCTTAGCCTTAATTTGCCTCAATGTCAACGAAAATCAGCGTAATTCCTAGATTCGTGCTTTGAAAAATATTTCCGACCGATCATCGGAAAACCGCCATTCTAGGAAATTTCCTATCGCCTCTAACCCATCCAAGGTGTAGCTAATCGGGCAAATCACCAAGATGTAAAGGTCTCGGTCAGTGCGACGCGGAGTCACTCCCAACACTCAACCGCTCCGAAACGCATTCGTAATCGGATAGCGCCGGTCCCGCCCGAAGTTGCGGGTGCCAAGCTTCACCCCCGGCGGCGCCTGGCGGCGTTTGTACTCGGCCACGTAGAGCAGGCGTTCGATCCGCACCACGGTGTCGCGATCGAGCCCTTCGCTGACCAGCTGATCGACGCTCTTTTCGTGTTCGACCAGGCCGAGCAGGATCTTGTCGAGCACCGGGTAGGGGGGCAGCGAATCCTCGTCCTTCTGGTCGGGGCGGAGTTCCGCCGAGGGGGGGCGGGTGATGATCGCCTGGGGCATTACCGGGCCATCCGGGCCAAGGCCGATCCTGGGCTTGTGCTGATTGCGCCATTCGCTGATCGCGAAGACGGTCATCTTGTAGGCGTCCTTCAGCGGGTTGTAGCCGCCGGCCATATCGCCATAGATCGTGGCATAGCCGACGCTCATTTCGCTCTTGTTGCCGGTGGTCAGCAGCATCGGCCCGAACTTGTTGCTGAGCGCCATCAGGGTTACGCAGCGAATGCGCGACTGGACGTTCTCTTCGGTGATGTCGTACTCGGCATCGGCGAAGCTGCCCGCCAGCATCGCGTCGAACGCCTCGACCGCCGGATTGATCGGGATCGTGTCATAGCGGCAGCCGATCATTGTCGCGCACTCGGTGGCCAGATCGAGGCTCAATTGGCTGGTGAAGCGGCTGGGCAGCATCACCGACCACACCCGGTCCGGCCCCAAGGCATCGGCGGCGATCGCGGCGCAGATCGCGCTATCGATCCCGCCCGACAGGCCCAGCACCACGCCGGGGAAGCGGTTGCGGTCCACGTAATCGCGCAGCGCCAGAACCATCGCGCAGTAGATATCTTCGGGATGCTCGGCCAATTGCGCCACTTCGCCGGGTTCGCAGACCCAGCCTTTTGCCGTGCGCCGCCAGCGGGTGGTGACTTCCTGTTCTTCCCAGTCCTTCAGCTGCACCGGGACCGAGCCATCGGTGCCCACCACAAAGCTGGCCCCGTCGAACACCAGTTCGTCCTGCCCGCCGACGCGGTTGAGGTAGGCCAGCGGCAAGCCAGTATCGGCGGCGCGGCGCCGCGCCACGCCTTCGATCCGCAGCGTGTCCTTGTCGATCTCGTACGGGCTGCCGTTGATGCAGATCAGCAGCTCTGCGCCAAAGTCCGCTAGGTGGCGGCAGACATCGGGATGCCAGACGTCCTCGCAGATCGGCAGGCCGATCATCACGCCCTTGAACACCACCGGCTCGGGCAAGGGGCCGGGCTGGAACAGGCGGACCTCGTCGAACGTGCCGTAATTGGGCAGCTCGTGCTTGAGCCGGATCGCGGCGATCTTGCCCCCGTCAAGCAGCGCGATTCCGTTGTGCAGCGCGCCGTCCTGAACGAAGATCGAGCCGACCAGCATCGCCGGGCCGCCGTCGGCCGTGACTTTGGCCATTGCCTCCAACTCCGCAGCCGCGCGGGCGACGAAGGCGGGCTTGAGCACCAGATCCTCGGCCGGATAGCCGACCAGCTGCATTTCGGGGAAGACCACCAGATCGACCCCCGCCGCCCTGGCCCGCTCGCGCCCGGCAAGCATGGCCCTGGCATTGCCTGGGATGTCCCCAACCGACTGGTTGAGCTGAGCGAGCGTAATGGAGAGTGTATCGACCATTGGGCTTTCCTAGGGCGCGATGCCGCGTTAGCCAATGGCGATATGGCAGTTTGATCCCCAAGCCCCAACCCGTCCATCCTGAGCTTGTCGAAGGATTGCCTTTCCTTCAGGCGTCAAAGCGAGGAGGCCCGAAGAACAAGGACAATGCTTCGACAAGCTCAGCATATTCGGGCTAGGGGTGTCGTGTGGTGTGGACGGATTGAGAAGAGGAAAGCCAATGTTCGAAGCGGCCTTTGCCGAAGCCAAGCTCCCTTGCGCAGTGGGGATGATCATCGACCGCGAGGGCGTGCGCTTTGCGCAGGCGCTGGGGGTGACCGACACCGCCAACCCGGCCCCGGTGAGCGAGGACACGCCCTTCCAGATCGCCTCGATGACCAAGGCGCTGGTCTCGGTCGCGGCGATGCAGCTGGTCGAGGCGGGCAGGCTCAGCCTCGATGCGCCGATCGGCCCGGTGCTGCCGGACCTGGCCGGTGCACAGGTGCTGACCGGGTTCGACGCCGATGGCCAGCCGCAGCTGCGCAGCGCCGCGCGACCGATCACCTTGCGCCACCTGCTGACCCATACTGCGGGCCTCGGCTATTTCTTCGTCCATCCCCAAGTGCTGCAATACTTCGAAGCCGTGGGCATGCCCGAGCCGGGCTCGCTGGCTTCGCTGAAGATGCCGCTGATGTTCGATCCGGGCGAGAGCTGGGAATATTCGGTGGCGACCGATTGGACCGGTCTCGCGGTCGAGGCGGTCAGCGGCGGTACGCTGGGCGACTATCTGACCGAACATGTCCTGGCCCCGCTCGGGATGAAGCGGACCGGCTTCTTCGATGCCCTGCCAGCCGGCGCGGCGCGGGTCCATGCGCGCGGCAAGGACGGCACGCTCCAGCCCCAGCCGACCTTTATCGGCGGGGGCGAATATCACAGCGGCGGAGGCGGGCTGGTCTCCACAGCCAGCGACTATGCCCGCTTCGCGCGCGCCATGCTGCGCGGCGGCGAACTTGACGGGCAGCGGATCCTGCAGGGCGAAACCGTGGCCGAAATGGGCCGCAACCAGGTCGGCCCCTTGCGCGCGGGCCATATGGACAGCGTGATGCCCTCGCTCGCGCTGCCCTATGACACTTTCCCCGACCAGCACACCGGCTGGGGGCTGGGCTTCCTGATCAACCCCGAGCAGGGCCCTAACGGGCGCTCACCCGGCAGCCTGGCCTGGGCCGGGGTGTTCAATTCGTACTACTGGATCGATCCGGCCAAAGGCCTGGGCGGGGTGATGATGAGCCAGCTTTCCCCCTTCGGCGATCCGGGCGCGCTGGCCTGCTTCGGGGCGCTGGAGCGGATGGCTTATACCAAGGTGCAGTGCAATGCTTGAAGAACGGCACGGAAATGGGCAATGATGCTGGCAGGCCGGGCAATGGCGGCGCGGCAAGGGATCCGGAGTTGAGGGCGATGACGATCTGGGGCAGGTTCACGGGCAACCGGGCGATTGCTGCGGTCGGGCTGGCGGCTTTGCTCGCCTCGGCGGCCTTTGCTGCCCAGCCGCAGGATATCCTCCCCACCCCGACGCCCGCACCCAGCGCGCCGACCCAACCGGCACCGAGCGCTTCGCCAACGATTCCGCTGCAAGTGCCGATCGACGAGCCGGTGGTAAGCTGGAGCAAGGCCAATGCCCAGGCGCTGCTCGGCGTGATCGGCGCGATCGACGCCGAGGGCCTGATCCCGGCCGACTATCAGCCCGAAAAACTGCGTGCCGCGATTGCCGCGGGTGACCAGGTGGCGCTCGATGCCCAGGCCAGCAAGAGTTTCGCCTGGCTGGTCGAAGACCTGCGCGACGGGCGCACGCGGATGGCTGCGCGCGAGCAATGGTTCGTGGTCGATACCGATGTCGAAACCAACCCCACCTCGGCAGTGATGGCGCGGGCGCTGGCCTCGGATGATGTGCCCGGCACCGTTGCCGCCCTGATGCCCACCGCGCCCGACTATGCCGCGCTCAAAGCCCTGCTGGCGGTGACCCCGGTGACCGACAAGGCCAAGCGCGCGCTGATCCGGATCAACATGGATCGCTGGCGCTGGCTGCCGCGCGAGCTGGGCAAGTATTACCTGCTCACCAACGTGCCCGAATTCCAGCTGCGCCTGACGGTCGATAACTCGATCATCCGGTCCTACCGCACGATTGTCGGCAAGGTCGGCAGGACCGCCACGCCGCAGCTCGCTTCGCTGGTCAAGGGCGTGGTCTTCAACCCGACCTGGACCGTGCCGCAGTCGATCGTGGTCGGCGAGGGACTGGGCGCGCAATTGCTGGGCAATCCGGCGCGGGCCGCGCGCGAGGGATACAAGGTGACCAAGGCCAAGAACGGCACGATCACCGTGGTCCAGCAGCCGGGGCCGGGCAACTCGCTGGGCTTCATGAAGCTCGACATGCCCAACGAGCACGCGATCTTCATCCACGACACGCCCTCGCGCGGGCTGTTCGACCAGCCCTACCGCGCGCTCAGCCACGGCTGCGTGCGGACCGAGCGTGCGACCGAACTGGGCATGACCATGGCGATCCTGGGGGCCGGCAAGAGCACCGACGAACTGGTCGAGATCGCCGGTTCGGGCAAGTACACGCTGGTCCCGATGACCAAGACTTTCCCGGTCTATATCATGTATTTCACCATGGCCTCCGACATCAACGGCAACATGGGGACCTTCAAGGACCTCTACAGCCGCGATGCCAGGGTGCTGGCCAGCTTCGCCGCCCCGCGCAAGCCCTGGGACGGGATCCGCAAGACCAGCGAAAAGGTGATCAAGCTGGATAATCCGCTCTAGGCTGTGGTGACATTTTAATCATTTGAGCCACAACATGATGCTGGCCAGCTTGATGAAGCCGAGGAAGTTTGCGGCGAGTTTGTCATAGCGGGTGGCGATGCGCCGCCATTGTTTGAGCTTGGCGAAGAAGCCTTCGATGCCCCAGCGTTGTTTGTAGGCGATGCGGTCGTAGTCACGCTGAAGCGTGCGGTGACGGCGCGGTGGAATGACCGGTTCGCCGCCCTGTTCGACGATGAGATCGCACAGGCTGTTGGCATCGTAGGCCCTGTCAGCCAGCACTTGCCTTGCAGGCAGACCCCGGATCAGATCGCAGGCAGGTGCCATGTCGTTCTGCTGGCCGGGGCCGAGCACGAAGCGCACCGGCAAGCCGAGCGCATCGACTACGGCATGGATCTTGGTGCCGAACCCGCCCCGTGAGCGGCTGAGAGCCTGGGCTTGAACGCCCCCCTTTTTACCCTGGCGCCTGCTGCCTGGGCCTGGGCGCGGATCACGGTGGCGTCGATCGCCAGCCATTCGATGTCGGGATCGTCCGACACGGCCTCGAATATCCGGTCGATCACACCCTGCTCGACCCAGCGGTAATAACGCCGCTTCGCTGTCTGGTAAGGTCCGAACCGCTCGGGCAAATCGCGCCAGCGCCCACCGGACCGCGCCAGCCACAGCAAGGCATCCAGAAACCGCCGTCCATCGCTGCGCGGCCCGCGCTTGCCCTTGCGGCCACCGGGCACAAATTCCCGAAGCCGCTCCCATTGATCGTCCCTGAGAACCTCGCCTTCCACACCAGCCTCCAAAAGCCAGTGTTGAATCAGAACTTCGCGCGATTGTGAATCCCTAAAATGTC
>PNJT01000069.1 GCA_013822005.1 Novosphingobium sp.
CGCTTTGACCGCGCCCGCGCTTCACGATATGCATTGTCCCCTAAGCGCAATTGCCGCCCGCCCTTGTCTGGTGCGGGCCGTTGACATGCATGGCGAATCGCCCTAAGCGCGCGCTTCAACCGAAAAACGGGGTCGTCCGGAAGGTGCCAGCCACTGTGCTCACCAGCCGGGCTTTTTGCCGTTTTACGAATTTGAAGCGTTGAGATGGGCAGTCGCAGGTGCTGCTGCCCGTGGAGCATGGAGAATTGAGTGGCTCGTATTGCCGGGGTTAATATCCCCACCAACAAGCGCGTAATCATTGCGCTCACCTACATTCACGGCATCGGCTCGTTCAAGGCCCGCCAGATCGTTGACAGGCTGGGCATCGATCATGCCCGCCGCGTTGCAGACCTGTCCGACCAGGAAGTGCTGCACATCCGCGAAACGATCGACGCCGAGCACACGGTGGAAGGCGATCTGCGCCGCACCACCGCGATGAACATCAAGCGTCTGATGGACCTGGCCTGCTATCGCGGCCTGCGTCACCGCAAGGGCCTGCCGGTCCGCGGCCAGCGCACTCACACCAACGCCCGCACCCGCAAGGGCAAGGCCAAGCCGATCGCTGGCAAGAAGAAGTAAGCCGCACCAGGCCCCGGCCTCAGCAGCTTTTCTTTTCAGATATTCGAGTAGGAACCAAAAATGGCACGCGAACCCCAGCGCATCAAGCGCCGCGAGCGCAAGAACATCTCGAGCGGCATCGCGCATGTGAATGCCAGCTTCAACAACACCATGATCACCATCACCGACGCCCAGGGCAACGCGATTTCGTGGTCCAGCGCCGGCATGATGGGCTTCAAGGGCAGCCGCAAGTCGACCCCCTATGCCGCCCAGGTGGCTGCGGACGACGCCGGCAAGAAGGCCGCCGAACACGGCGTGCGCACCCTTGAGGTTGAAGTGAAGGGCCCCGGCTCGGGCCGTGAAAGCGCGCTGCGGGCACTGCAGGCGGTGGGCTTTACCATCACTTCGATCCGCGATGTGACCCCGATCCCGCACAACGGGGTGCGGCCCTCCAAGCGTCGCCGCGTCTGATTTCTGGGGGACACCGTATTTCGGTGTCCCCGCTCCCGGATCCGGGGACACCGAATACGGTGTCCCCATGCCAGAACAAACCCCAAGGGGAACCATATGTCCGTCAATATCAAGAACTGGCAGGAACTGAAGAAGCCCAACAGCCTCGAAGTGAAGAGCGGCAACGACGCCAAGCGCCGCGCGACCTTCGTCGCCGAACCGCTTGAGCGCGGCTTTGGCCTGACGCTGGGCAACGCACTGCGCCGGGTTCTGCTCTCCAGCCTCCAGGGCGCCGCGATCACCTCGATCAAGATGGAGAACGTGCTGCACGAATTCTCCAGCCTGGCCGGCGTGCGCGAAGATGTCACCGACATCGTGCTCAACGTCAAGCAGATCGCGCTGCGCATGCAGGGCGAGGGCCCCAAGCGGCTCCAGCTTTCGGCCACTGGCCCGGGCGAAGTCACCGCCGGCGATATCGCCGTGTCGGGCGACATCGAGGTCATGAACAAGGACCTCGTGCTGTGCCACCTTGACGAAGGTGCGACGCTCAACATGGAACTGACCGCCGACACCGGCAAGGGCTATGTCCCGGCCGTCGGCAACCGTCCGATGGATGCGCCGATCGGGCTGATCCCGGTCGACTCGCTCTATTCGCCGGTCCGCCAGGTCAGCTACAAGGTCGAAAACGCCCGCATCGGGCAAGAGCTTGACTATGACAAGCTCTCGCTCAGCGTCGAAACCGACGGCACGATCTCGCCGGAAGACGCGGTGGCCTATGCCGCGCGGATCCTGCAGGACCAGCTCTCGCTGTTCGTCCACTTCGAAGACGCGGTGCCGATGGGCAGCTCGCCGATGATCGGCATGGCAGCGTCCGCGCCCAGCGACGAAGGCGACACCAACCAGCTCAACCGTTACCTGCTCAAGAAGGTGGATGAACTGGAACTGTCGGTGCGTTCGGCCAACTGCCTCAAGAACGACAACATCATCTACATCGGCGACCTGGTCCAGAAGACCGAGGCCGAGATGCTCCGCACCCCCAACTTCGGCCGCAAGAGCCTCAACGAGATCAAGGAAGTCCTCAGCTCAATGGGCCTGCGCCTGGGCATGGACATCCCCGGCTGGCCGCCCGAGAACATCGAGGAAATGGCCAAGAAGTTGGAACAAGAGCTGCTGGGTTAACCTTCAATCCTCCCCGAGCTCGCTCGGGGAGGGGGCCGCCCCGAAGGGGTGGTGGAGGGGAAGGGCCCTAGGCCTTCGCATCCGCCTTCAGCATATCGGCGGCCTTTTCCGCGATCATGATCGTGGGCGCGTTGGTGTTGCCGCTGACCACGTTGGGCATGACCGAGGCATCGATCACGCGCAGGCGCTCCACCCCGCGCAGCCGCAGGCGGGCATCGACCACGGCCATGGGGTCCTTGTCCGGCCCCATCTTGCAAGTGCCGACCGGGTGGTACTGGGTATCGGCGCGATTGCGGATGTCCTCGATCATCGCGGCGGTATCGTTCACATCGATCGCGTAGAGCATCTTGCCGCGCACCGTGTCGAATGGCGCACTTTCCATCAGGCTTTGCTGCAATTGGCCGCCCTTGAGCAGCACAGCCAAGTCGCGCTCGTCGGAGAGGAACTTCGGGTCAATCACCGGCGCATCGCGCGGATCGCGGCTGTTCAGGCCCACCGTGCCGCGGCTGTAGGGGCGCAGCAGGTCGACATGGCTGGACAGGCCCGTGCCCAGATGCATCTTGCGGGCATGGTCATCGACGATTGACAGGACCATCAGCAGCTGAAGGTCGGGCGCGGGGACATCGGGCGCGCTTTTGACGAAAGCGCCCGAGCAGACGAACGGACTGGTGAGCAGGCCGGTACGCTTGCTGCGCCATTCGAAGATACCCTTGAGGAAGGCCATGCCCGCCTTGGGCGAAAGCCCGAACACGTCGCTGCGGTCCTTGATCCGCCAGCTTTGCACGTAATCGATGTGATCCTGCAGGTTCTTGCCCACGCCCGGCAGGTGGCATGTGCTTTCGATCCCCAGCGCCTTCAGTTCCTCCGCATCGCCGATCCCCGAGAGCATCAGCAATTGCGGCGACCCGAAGGCCCCGCCCGACACCAGCACTTCGCGCCGCGCCTTGGCCAGCCGCAGCACGCCGTCCCGTTCATATTCGATCCCGCTGGCCGCGCCGTTCTCGATCACGATCCGGCTGGACAGCGCGTGGGTGATTACCTTGAGGTTGGGGCGACCGAGGTTGGGGGTGAGATAGCCCTTGGCCGCGCTGCAGCGTTCGCCGTCTTTCTGGGTTGCCTGGTAGTGGAAGGTGCCCTCCTGCTCCTCGCCGTTGTAATCGGGGTTGCGGCGGATCTGGCGCTGCTCGGCGGCTTCGATGAACAGGTCGGCCAAGGGGCTCTGGTGGTTGGGGTAGGTAACGTTGAGCGGGCCGCCCTGGCCGTGCCATTCGTTGTCGAACTGCTCGTTGTTCTCGGCCTTTTTGAAATAGGGCAGGCACTCCTTGAAGGCCCAGCCTTTGTTGCCCAGCCGCGCCCACTCGTCATAGTCCCAGCGGTTGCCGCGAACATAGAGCATCGCATTGATCGAGCCCGATCCGCCCAGCACCTTGCCGCGCGGCTGATAGCCCTTGCGGCCGTTCAGCCCCGGCTGGGGGACGGTTTCATAGGCATAGTTGTTGAGCCTGGTCGGCATCATCGCCACTGCGCCGACCGGGGCCTGGACGATGACGCTCTGGTCCGATCCGCCAGCCTCGAGCAGGCAGGCGGTGACCGCCGGGTCCTCGGTCAGGCGGCTGGCGAGGACACAGCCGGCCGATCCGCCGCCAACGATCACATAGTCGAACTCTTGAGCCTGCATGGCATCCTCCCGTTTGCCCGATTGTGCGGCAAACGGGGCGGAGGAGCAAGGGCTTGAAAGCTCAGGCCGCCGCCGGTTTGGCAGCTTTGCGGCGTATCGCACCCAGCATCAGCGGCACCACGCCCAGCGCGATCCCGCCTGCATGGCCGCCCTGGTCACCTCGCAGCACAACCCAGCCATGAGCGCCTTCAAACAGCGCCTCGCCGCTGCCGGCAAAAAACCCAAAGTCATCATCGTCGCCATCATGCGAAAGCTCATCGTCGCTCTCAACGCCATCATCAGAGACTTTCAGCCATGGGCCGCTTAAGACGGTTGCTCCCCAGATGTGCTGCGCAAATCTTGAGAGGACCCTTTCTACCGCCAGCGCAGCCTCTCAGGGCCAAGCTCAGCCACCGACCTCACCCCCATCAGCTTCATCCCCCGCTCGATTTCCTCGCGCAGGATCGTCAGCGCACGCTCCACGCCTTCCTGTCCCGCAGCGGCGAGCGCATAGAGATAGAGCCGCCCGCCCGATGCCGCAGTGGCCCCGGCACACAGGCTCTTGAGCACATGGGTGCCGCGCCGCACCCCGCCGTCGCAGATTATCTCGATCCGCCCGCCGACCGCATCGACGATTTCTGGCAATTGATCGAACGGCGCGCGGCTGCCGTCGAGCTGGCGGCCGCCGTGGTTGGACAGCATGATCGCATCGATCCCCATGTCGGCCGCGCGGCGGGCATCGGCGACGCTCATCACGCCTTTGAGGCAGAATGTCCCGCCCCAGTCGGCGCGGATCTGCTCGACCATTTTCCAGTCCATCGACTGGTCGAGCATTTCCGAAAAATACTTCTGGATCGAAACCGCTTCCGCGGTGCCTTCGCGCACGTGGGTATCGAGGTTGGGCAGCGCGAAGCGTTCGCGAAACAGGTAATCCAGCGCCCAGCGGGGCCTTAACGCATAGGACAGCGCCGAACTCGCGGTGAACTTGGGCGGCGAGGAAAAGCCCGAGCGCAGGCAGCGTTCGCGCTTGCCGCCGACCATGGTGTCCACGGTCAGCGCGATCGCATCGAACTTCGCCGCCTGGCAGCGTTCGATCATCGACTGGTTCAGCCCCTTGTCCTTGTGGACATAGAGCTGGAACATCTTGGGGCTCGCAATCAGCGCGCCGATTTCTTCGATGGAGACCGTGGCCAGGCTCGAAATCCCGCACCACACCCCGAACTTCTCCGCCGCCCGCGCCACCGCGCGCTCGCCTTGCCAGTGGAACACGCGCTGCAAGGCAGTGGGGGAGAGGATCAGCGGCAGCGCGCTAAGCTTGCCCATGATGGTGCAGGACATGTCGATCTGCTCGACTCCGGTCAGGACATCGGGGACCAGATCGGCGCGGGCATAGGCTTCGGTGTTGCGGGCCTTGGTCAGCTCGTCATCGGCGGCGCCGTCGATATAGTCGAACACCGGCCAGGGCAGCCGCGCTTTCGCCAGCTGCCGGAAGTCGTCGATGTTGTGGCAATCGGAAAGGCGCATGGACAGCCGACTAGTCAAAGCAAGAGGCGACTGCAACTATTCCCCCTCCTCTTCAGAGGAGGGGCAAGGGGTGGTGGCGATGCGGAGCATCGCTCGCATAGCGAATGTACGCAGCACCACCCCCAAACCCCCTCCTCTGAAGAGGAGGGGGCCTCCAAGTCACTGCATGTAAACGTCGCAGGCGGTATCATCGCCGATCGAATGCGCGGCGGTCAGGCCTTCTTCCATGTCGCCCGGCTCGATCCGGTCCTTGTTGCGCGCGGCCCAGACCCCGGCATGGCAATCGGCCTGCAGTTCCATGCGCACCTGCAACTGATTGGCGCGGCGCGGGTTTTGCTGCTGGAGCGAGCGGATCTGGTCGGACAGGCCGGTGATCGTCTGGATGTGGTGACCATATTCGTGGGCGATCACATAGGAGCGGGCGAAATCGCCCCCGGCGCCCAGTTTCTGGTCCATTTCGCGGTAGAAGTCGGTGTCGATGTGGATGCCGTTGTCGCTGGGACAATAGAACGGCCCCATCGCGCTTTGCACGGTGCCGCAACCAACCTGCCCGCCGCGCCCGGGCATCCGCATCCGCCCGCCGCTTTGATCGCCGACATCGATGGCATTGGGATCGAAATCGTCGAGACGCATGGGCGAGCCTTTCATGATGCTGGACAAGCGTGAGCCCAGCCGCAATGGGCATGATCCATAACAGTTTCCTCGCAAGGTTGGAGTCGAGAATGTTCCTGTCTGGCAAGCGCGCGCTGATAACGGGTTCCACCTCGGGGATCGGGCTGGCGGTCGCCCGGGCGCTGCGGGCCGAAGGGGCCGAAGTGGTGCTGTCGGGCTTTGGCGATGCAGAGGCAATCGCTGCGCTGTGCGCGGAACTGGGCGCGGTCCACGTCCCCGCCGACCTGTCGCAGCGCGCCGGGGTTGAGGCCTTGATGGCAGGCGCGGGTCCGGTCGATGTGCTGGTCAACAATGCCGGGGTCCAGCATGTTGCCCCGGTCGAGGAGTTCCCGGTCGACAAGTGGGACCTGATCATCGCGCTCAATCTGACTGCGGCTTTCGATGCCTGCCGGCTCGCGATCCCGCACATGAAGGCGGCCGGGTGGGGGCGGATCATCAACACCGCCAGCGCCCATGCCTTGACCGCATCGCCATACAAATCGGCCTATGTCGCGGCCAAGCATGGCCTTTCTGGCCTGACCAAGACCCTGGCGCTGGAACTGGCGACTCACAACATCACCGCCAACTGCATCTGCCCGGGCTATGTCTGGACACCTTTGGTGGAAAACCAGATCCCCGATACCATGGCAGCGCGTGGGCTAACCCGCGATCAGGTGATCAACGACGTGATGCTGGTCCGTCAGCCGACCCGCAAGTTCGTTCAGCCTTCCGACATCGGCGAGATGGCTGTGTTCCTGTGCCGTGACGCTGCCGCCAACATTACCGGGACCAATATCTCGATGGATGGCGGCTGGACCGCCGAATAGTGTAGCTTTCCTGTCACCATTGGCAGGGATCTTTGCAGTCAATATGCGGTATCTGCTTGCGGGCAGGGTTCCTTTCATGATTGACTTGCGTCGATGAAGCGTTTCGCCCGAGCGATGAGCTGTTTTGCGGTGCTGCTGCTGGCGGCAATGCTGACGCTTGCCCCGGCCGAGGCCGCTTCGCGCAAGGACAAGGCTGCGGCTGAACTCAAGGCCCAGCTGATGGCGCACATCGTCGAGCTGGCGAGCGATGCCTATGGCGGGCGCGAGCCGGGGACCGACGGGGAAAGCAAGACGCTGCGCTATCTGGGCAAGCAGCTAACCGATCTGGGGCTGGTTTCAGGGACCAATCTGCCCAGCCACCCGTGGTTCGCGCCGGTCACGCTGATTGGCCGCGAGCCCGATTCCAGCCGGGCGGTGTTCAGCCGCAAGGGCAAGCGGATCTTTGTGTTGCAGGATCAGGTGCTGGTGCTGACATCGGGCAAGCGTGCGTTGGTCGAGAATGCGCCGGTGGTCTTCGTCGGCAATGGCAAGGTGATCCCGGCGCGGGCTGAGCTGGCCGGGCGGGTGGCGCTGTTGCTCGATGGCGGGCAGGACAATTCTGACCGGCAGAACACGCTGCTGGCCACTGGGGCATCGGGCGTGCTGACCGTGCTTGATGGCGAGCGGACGATCGAGCAAGTCTCTGCGCGCCGCAAACGCCAGGGCTATGTCCTGGCCGGAACCGAGCCTGGCGGCGACCTTGAAGCCTTCGTCACCGGTCCCGCGCTGGACAGTGCGCTGGCCGGAACCAAGCACAGTCTGGCCGGGTTGCAGGCTGCCGCCGCTGCGCCGGATTTCGCACCAGTCGCGCTCGATCTGGCCGTTTCGCTCGAAGCGACCACACGCGAAACCCGGATCAAGACGCACAATGTGATCGGCAAGCTTCAGGGCAAGCGACCTGACCTTGGCGCAGTGCTGCTGGTGGCGCACTGGGACCATTTCGGGACCTGCGCCGAGCCTCCGGCCGAAAACCTGATCTGCAACGGCGCGATCGACAATGCCAGCGGCGTGGCGGTGCTGATCGAGGCCGCGCGGCGGCTGGCCAAACTCCCGCAGCTGGACCGCGACGTCTATGTCCTGTTCACCACCGGCGAAGAACTGGGTCTGCTGGGCGCGCAGGCCTTTGCCGAAAACCCGCCGATCCCGCTGGGCCAGTTCGTTGCCGCCTTCAACATTGACAGTGTCGCGCTGGGCGAGGCCGGACAGCCCTTCGCGATCGTCGGCAAGGGTATGACCGGGCTCGACGCGCAGATCGCGCAGGTTGCCAAGCAGCAGAAGAAAAAGCTGGTCCAGGACGACAAGGCCAACGCCTGGGTGCGCCGCCAGGACGGCTGGGCGCTGCTCAAACACGACGTCCCGGCAGTGATGGTCTCCAGCGCCTGGGGCGACATGGCCGTGGTCGAACGCTTTATGGATACCGACTATCACCGCCCGACCGACGTGGTGAAGCCTGACCTTGAGCTGGGCGGGGCGGCAGAAGATGTCGATTTCCTGGTCGCTCTGACCCGCTGGTTTGCCGATCCCAAGAAAGTGCCGAAACGGCCCTAGCAAGTCCCGCCAGCTGGGTTTACATGGGCCGCCACGAATCGATCCTGCGCGCGAGGCACTGTGGCAATCACCGAAATCCCCCTTGGCCTGACTTTCGACGACGTTCTGCTGCGTCCCGGCGAGTCAGACATCCTGCCTTCGATGGCTGATACCCGCACGCGGCTGACGCGCGGAATCGCGCTCAACATCCCGGTCATTTCCTCGGCGATGGATACGGTGACCGAGGCCGACATGGCGATCGTCATGGCGCAATTGGGCGGCATTGGCGTGCTCCACCGCAACCTGACGGTTGAGGAACAGTGTGCCGCCGTGCGCGCGGTCAAGCGCTTCGAAAGCGGGATGGTGGTCAACCCGATCACGATTTCGCCCGACGCCACCCTGGGCGAGGCCAGCGCGCTGATGCAGGCCAACAGGATCTCGGGGATCCCGGTGGTCGAGGCTGGCGGCAAGCTGGTTGGCATCCTGACCAACCGCGACGTGCGCTTTGCCGACAATCCGAAGCAGCCGGTGCGCGAGCTGATGACGCATGAGAACCTGGTTACGGTCCAGGCCGGGGTCAGCCAGGAAGAGGCCCGCCGCCTGCTCCATGCCCGCCGGATCGAAAAGCTGCTGGTGGTCGATGAGAACTATCACTGCACCGGGCTGATTACCGTCAAGGACATGGAACGCGCGGTGACCTATCCCGATGCGACCAAGGACAAGGCCGGGCGCCTGCGCGTCGCTGCCGCGACCACCGTTGGCGACAAGGGCTTTGAACGCACCGAGGCTTTGCTTGCCGCCGAATGCGACGTGGTGATCATCGACACCGCGCACGGCCACAACAAGGATGTCGCGCGTGCGGTCGAACGCGTGAAGAAGCTGTCGAACTCCGCCCAGGTGATCGCCGGCAACGTCGCGACTTATGAAGCGACCCGCGCGCTGATCGATGCCGGGGCCGATGCGGTCAAAGTCGGGATCGGGCCGGGCTCGATCTGCACCACCCGCGTGGTTGCGGGCGTCGGCGTGCCGCAACTGACTGCGATCCTTGAGGCGGCGCGCGCGGCCGAAGACAGCAAGACCCCGATCATCGCCGATGGCGGCCTGCGCACTTCGGGCGATGCGGCCAAGGCGTTGGCGGCGGGGGCAGCCACGATCATGATCGGCTCGATGCTGGCGGGCACCGAAGAGGCACCGGGCGAAACCTTCCTCTACCAGGGCCGCGCCTACAAGAGCTATCGCGGGATGGGCTCGCTCGGCGCGATGGGCAACGGCAGCGCCGACCGCTATTTCCAGGGCGATATCAAGGACCAGATGAAGCTGGTGCCCGAGGGGATCGAAGGCCAGGTCGCCTACAAGGGCCCGGCGCGCGATGTGGTTCACCAGCTGGTCGGCGGGATCAAGGCGGCGATGGGTTACACCGGCAGCGCGACGATCCCCGACCTCAAGCAGCGCGCGCAATTCGTGCGGATTACAGGCGCGGGCCTCAAGGAAAGCCACGTCCACGACGTGACGATCACCCGCGAGGCCCCGAACTACAAGCTGTGAGAATTCCTCCCCTTCAGGGGAGGGGGACCATCCGCAGGATGGTGGAGGGGCACGTGCGAGTGATCCAGACGTCGCGTTTCAACTGGTTAGTGCCAAGCCGCTTGGTCGGGATCACCGGCGCGTACCCCTCCACCAGCTTCGCTGGTCCCCCTCCCCGTACCGGGGAGGAAGTATGACCCCTCAAGCCCGCGTCCAGGCGGCGATCGAGGTTCTCGACGCCGTGATCGCGGCAGCCCGCGGGCAGGGGGCCGGCGCCGACAAGATCGTGGCCGATTTCTTCCGCGCCCGCCGCTACATGGGCAGCGGCGACCGGCGCGCGGTGCGCGAGCTGACCTACCGGGTGATCCGCCATTGCGGCGAGGTTCCGGCCAGCGGACGCAGTGCAATGCTGGGGCTGATCGGCGAGGACGAAGGTATTTTCCACCTGTTCGACGGCTCGCCGCATGGGCCCGCGCCGATCGTATCGGGCGAGATTGGAGCCGCACCCAGTCTTGCCCCGGTCTGGCTGCTCAGCGAACTGGCCGCATCTGGCATTGCCGGGGACGACGCCAAGGCGCTGCTGGAACGCGCGCCGCTCGACATCCGGATCAATGCGCTGAAGGGCGAACCAGAGCTTCCGCTGGCGGGCGAACCGACGCAGGCTCCCGCAGCACTGCGCTATCCCCACGGCACCCCGGTTGAACAGTGGGACGCCTTCCGCGCCGGGCAGATCGAAGTGCAGGATTCGGGCTCGCAGATCACCTGCCTCGCGGTTGCGGCAGCGCCGGGCGAGACGGTGATCGATCTGTGCGCCGGGGCCGGCGGCAAGACGCTGGCGCTGGCTGCGGCGATGGACAACCGAGGCCGGCTGGTAGCCTGCGATGTCGATCGCGCGCGGCTCTCGCGGCTCGAGCCACGCGCCCAGCGCGCCGGGGCGACGATCATCGAGACCAGGCTGCTGGGGCCGGGGCAAGAGCACCATTCGCTGGGCGACCTGACGGGTCAGGCCGATGCGGTGCTGGTCGATGCGCCGTGTTCGGGCACCGGCACCTGGCGGCGCAATCCCGAGGCGCGCTGGCGGCTGAACGCCAAGGAACTGGCGCGCGTCACCGCGATCCAGGCGCGGCTGCTCGATCTGGCCGCCACGCTGCTAAGGCCGGGCGGGCGGCTGGTCTTCGTCACCTGCTCGCTGCTCGACAGCGAAGGTGCTGACCAGGCCGCAGCGTTCCTGGCGCGGCATCCGGATTGGCGCGCGACCACTTCCGCACTGCCCGCCGGAACTGCGCGCGGGGCGGGGTTCAGGCTGGAGCCAGCTCGCGATGCTACCGACGGATTTTTCGTCGCCCAATTCACCGCGCCATGATATTGGACGGCTGAAATGCCGAGCTTCAAGGAGCAGTTGATGCGTTATACCCCCGCCGCCCTCGCGCTGGCCCTGCTGGCTGCTGTGACGGCCAGTTCCGGTTACAGCGCGCCGCCGGTCCCGCTCGATCCGCGCGCAGCCGCCTTGCTCTCGACCGGGCGCGCGGCGATGTCGGCGGGTAACCTGGCCGATGCCGTCGCCGATTTCGAGGCCGCGCTGGCGGTCCAGCCGGGGCATGTCGCGATCTACCTCAACCTGGCCGAAGCCGCGCGCAAGCGGGGCATGCAGGGCAAGGCGCTGCATTACTACCGCGTCGCGCTGAAGCTCGATCCGAACAACCTCTACGCCATCTCGGGCGAGGGCGAGGCGCTGGTCGAAAAGGGCGCGGTGGAGAAGGCCCGCAAGAACTACGACCGGCTGGTTTCGCTGTGCGGAAACAGCACTTGCCCGCAGGCCAAGACCCTGGCCGCAGCCATCGCCAAGGGCCCGGCCAAGCAGGTCGTCACCGCCGAGCAGGTTGAGCCGAAGCCCGAGGTGAGTGCGAA